>CAYVDU010000243.1:0-2498 GCA_964450765.1 uncultured bacterium
AGCTGTCATCTCTTTTTTGATTTATTTTGTCATGCGACAATTCAAAAGTAAGTAAGCCAGAATCTAAGAAGGGTAGTGACTGCTTGGGGCATTTCCATGGGACTCATATGACCGGAGTCTTCTATTACGGCAAGTTTAGCATTTTGTATTTGATTAGCTAATTCTTTATGTTCTTCAAGAGAAAAGTTTTTATCTTGCGCCGCATGAATCACCAATGTGGGACAAGAGATGTGTGTTAAAATAGATTGGGACTCTTCTCGGATCAGCATGGATTTTTGTTGATGAATAAAGGCGTCTTTCCCTACTTCTAAAAACATTTTTTCTACATTGTTTTTAACAGATTGGTTGACAACGAAAGCATCCGCGATTTCTTTAGCGATTTTTGGGAATTGTCCTTTTTCTGCGTTTTGAATCATTTGTTGTCTTCGTTTTTTTTTCTCTTCAGAGTCCATTTGAGCTGTTGTATTCAATAAACAGAGCCGATTCACTCGTGAAGGAGCCACTCGCATGATCTCTAAACATAACCAACCTCCCATAGAGTGGCCGGCAAGAGAAAATTTTGGAGGGGCTTTATCTAAAATGGCTTGAACCATTTCTTCCGGAGTGCTCAGGGAAGAGGAGATGATTTGTATGGAGGCTATGTCGCTTAAATAGCGGTTCTGGTGTTCCCAGAGGATGCGATTTGATAAAAGTCCAGAAAGCAGTATTAGAGGGGGCTTCATTGAATTATCTCATAAATGAATCATTTAAAAACATCAAACAAATTGATGTGAAATGGGTCCGCGGGCGTGTTGAAAATGATATAATACCATTTATGAAAAATAATATTGAATTGCAGCGCGTCAAAGCGTCAAAAATTAACGATCGCAAGTGGCATTGTATTGGATTATACTATGCCACTTGCGATCGTTGATTTTTGACAGCTTTCACGCAGCTGCAATTTAATGTTATTTTTCATAAATGGTATAAGTCATCTTTGATCACTTCCAGACAGAGCGAAAGCCGTTAAGAATCGATGAATCTTACACTTTATAGACAGCCTTCCAGAGAAAAGCGCAAGACATTTTTGCAGGATTCTGGCAAAAATGGAGCATGCAGATTCATGGATATGCGGCTTTTCAAGCAAGGGATGCTTTAAAGCCTTTTTCTTACACAGTCACCGATTTAAAACCTTTTGAAGTGATGATCCGTGTGACTCATTGCGGAATTTGTCGTACTGATCTGCATATGATTGATAATGCATGGAATCGTTCGACGTATCCTCTAGTTCCTGGGCATGAAATTGTGGGGGTTGTGATTCAGAAGGGCTCTCTTGCTTCATTGTCTTTGGGTGACAGGGTGGCTGTAGGTTGGATTTATGCCTCTTGTCTAGAGTGTCAGGAGTGTCTTCAGCAAGAAACAAATATTTGCCAGCATAAAACAAGCATTTATAATCATGGAAGATACGGCGGATTTGCGGATCATGTAGTCGCAGATAGCAGGTTTTGTTTCCAACTTCCTAAAGAGATAGATTCTGTCCATGCGGCGCCTCTTTTATGCGCTGGTGCTACTGTATTTTCTCCGTTCATCAATCATCAGATTCAGGCGAATCAATCGGTTGGTATTATTGGAATTGGAGGGCTGGGTCATCTTGCTTTGCAATTTTCTAAGGCTTTTGGTTGCGAGACATCAGCGATTTCATCAACGGCCTTGAAAAAGGATGAAGCCAAAGAATTCGGGGCTTCGCATTTCTATACATTTCAAGATCCTCCCGCTTTAATGCAGTTTCATTTTATTCTTTGCACTGTCGATGTAGAGCTCAATTGGAACCAGGTTCTTTCTTGGTTAAAACCAAATGGAATTTTGTGTTTAGTAAGCCGTCCTCCCAAAACATTTAGCTTTGATCCCGCGTTGATTGTTTCCACGCAGAGGATGGTGTGCGGTAGTAATAATGCGAATCGATTTGTGGTAGAAGAGATGCTTTTATTTTCAAGTCGGCATCAAATTCAGCCAAAAGTCGAAGAATTCCCTCTTTCTAATGTGAATTTAGCTTTACAGAAGTTGCGAGAAAACCAAGTCCGCTATCGGATTGTGCTGGGTTGTTAAGTAATGAAGAATATTAAAAATTTTAGATTTGGTATATTGACGGAGTCGTGGTGAGATGATGGCTAAGTTTAAAAAATTGCTTGAGACCTCTTTGCAATCGCTTTCTGATTTTGATCGAGATTTATATTGGAAATGATTCAAGAATGGGCTTTCGGTATGTATTAAAGTATTTATTTGGTCTCTATTTTGTTTTTGATGGTTTGTTTTTTTATGTATTTTGATTTATAATATTTGTTGTTTCTAGATATTTAAATGATGAGATAAATTATGACGGTTGTTTCTTCTAGTATTAGTCCTCCTCCCGGGTTACCTTCTCCAGAAGATCCTCCTCATATGCTTCCTTCATGGGGGGATATTTTTGCTGACTATCGCCATTCCCTGTATCCTCCGAATTTAATGAAAAAAGTGGCTAT
>CAYVDU010000244.1:0-2483 GCA_964450765.1 uncultured bacterium
ATATCCTAGGAACAGCCAATGGACATACTGATAAATATAATATCGCGTCATAAAATCTCTCTCAAGTTTATAGAAACCCACGGTAATTTTCGACGATTATTTTGAACCGAAAATTTTACTGAGATAGGTTTATAGTGAAATAAAAATTACAGTATAAGAATCTCTGTAGTGGAAAAAACAAGATATACATGATCGTAAGCGGCATGATAGAAAAAATAGCTTATTGATCCTATCTATCATGCCGCTTGCGATCATGTATATCCTGTTTTTCTCAACGCAGAGTTTTTTGAATACCTACTTTTATCTATAGACTCTATCTCTCTTCATAGATAAAATCTGATCGCACTATGCAAGTCTTAGCCGTCCATATAGATCGCCCATTCTTAAAAATTGCAATCCTAGAAAAAACAAGGAAACGAGTTCAACTTATCAACCTAAAATCTCCTCTTTTAGAAAAACCAGAAAATGTAAAGCGGCTTTACAATTCCTCTTTCAAAGGAAAAGTCATCTCAGGAATCTCCGCAAAAGACCTCCTTATTCGTCTTTTGGAAGTAAAAACAACAAGCAAACGCCACTTAGAACAGGCGCTTGCTTTCCAAGCAGAAACATCCACTCATCTCTCTCCTAAAGAATCCCTCTTCATTCCCTACATCACTCAATATGAAAAAGACAAAACAAAAGCCCTTATCTTTGCTCTTTCTCGAAAAACCATGAAAGAACATCTCGAGGAATTGCAACATTTCGATATTGATCCGGATGCTGTCTCAACAATCCCTATAGCGCTCGTTCGCTACCTTCAGTGGAAAATGCCATCTCTTTTAGATGCATTTATTATCGATATCGGATCTGAAGAATTCACCTGCATCTGGATGGAAGGAGGAAACTTACAAAAAGCGCATGCAACGGAAAACGGAATTGAAGCTCTATTAAAATCTTTGTGGGAAGATCGAAAAAAAACACTCTTTCAAAAAGAAATAAGAGGAGTAGCCAAACAGATCGATCTTCTTCAATTACAAAGCCATTTTAACCCTCATCTATCCAACAGCATCAATGCCATCAAACAAAATATCATCAAGATTCTCTACTCCTTCCACCGATTATCGGGACCAAAACCCATTGTTTTTACAGGAAGAATTGATGCATTTAGCCATTTAAAAGAATTCCTTTTAAAATCTGTGGCTGAATTATGTTCAGGAGAATATGAACAAAAACCTCCTCAAGACGAACAGAAATATGCCATCGCCATCGGGCTTGCTTTAGATGATGCTTTGCAATTGCGAAAAGAAGAATTTTTCCCCAAAAAAAGCTACAGACGCGCCGGAATATACACTTTGCTACTTATCTCTCTTTCTTTACTGTTTTCCGTGACTCTTTTCTCCACAGGAAAATGGTTTATATCAACCAGAGAAAAGGCCATGGTCAATTATTTGAAACACTCTCTTAATGGGTATGACAGTAATTTTAGAAACAGTTTATTTTCAAAAAAAAATAAAGAAGAAATTCTTCGAGCATGGAGCAGGTCTATTGCAGCAAATGCAAAAGAATATCCATACATTGTTCAAGTCCCTACCGTTTCAGAAATCCTTCACTGGCTCGATCACCATCCGCTCATTGCAGCCTTTAAAGAAACTTCAGATCCTATTGAAATCATTTCTTTTGATTATCAACTCACACAATTGCCAACTCTACAATCCACAAAAGAACCCTACCAAGCAAAGATAGAAATGACATTCAAAACAAAAAACGCACTGAACGCAAGACAATTCCACGAAGCTTTACTCCAGGACAAACACTGGATCGACTCTTCTCAAGATATCTCCTGGGAATCTAACGAAGAGTCTTACCACGTAGGGTTCTTCCTAAAAAAACAAACCAAAGTCTCATGAATACTATATTTGAAAAAATTGGAAAAATTTTCTTTCTCTATGCAAAATCTCCATTTTTTTATTGCCTATTATTAATCCCGTTTGTTTTTACAGTCAGTTTTTTATTTGAAGACTATACACGCATTACACTTCTGGAAGAAAACTTCATCCATACCTGCAAACAAGCAAAAAGTGCTCTTGAAAAAAGGGAAAAAAAAGAAAGATTTTTAACGAAATATTCAAATCCGAATCCTTATTTCCTCGATGAAAATATAGAATCAATCCATTTTCTTTCTTCGGAAAAACAAGAAATTAAGTCAATCCTGATGCATCCGGCTCTTGTCGATAAAAAATCTCTTGAATCAAGGCTTCATTTTATTGAAAACAACCGTCTTTCTTTCACGGAAGAAACAATTAAAGAACACGCCCGCATCAAAGAAACAAAAGAAAAACAAAGACATCCCATAGAAGTCGACGAAGAAGATCTCAAACACCTCCTTTCACTGATCGAAAACGTTCCCGTTGAGTCTTTTACTCCTCTTCAAAAAAGTCCTCAACTGATCATTACGGACTTTCATCTTATAAAAAAAGAAACTTCTCTTAAAAAAGATGTTCTAG
>CAYVDU010000245.1:0-2481 GCA_964450765.1 uncultured bacterium
TTTAAATTCAATCGACTATAGTTATGTAAGAGGTCTAATGCGTGTTTGTGTTGTTGGCGGAGGTTTGGCCGGGCTTTCCGTGGCGTGGCATCTGGCTTCTTTGGGTGCTGAAGTTGATCTTTTTGATTCAAAAGGTGTAGGTGGTGGCGCTTCTTCAGTATCTACCGGTTTAATGCATCCATTTCCTGGGAAAAAGTTGGCTCGTTCTTGGCGCTCTGACGAGGGAATGAAAAGCACCTTGTTCTTGCTGGATGTTGCCGAAAAGGCTCTCGGAAGGCAGGTTGCGCTCCGTAACGGCTTATTTCGCGTAGCTTTGACGTCTGAACAGAAATTGGCATTTCAGTCTTTTCAAGATTTCGATGCGGAATGGAAACAGATTGCTTTGCCGGAGCTTGCGGTCAATGAGGGTCTTTGGATTCCCCGCGGAGTTTCCGTGTTTTCCCATCTCTATTTGAAAGGTCTTTGGATGGCATGTTCTTCTTTGGGAGTTCGATTCCATCAAGAATGTTATGATTATGAAATAAGAGATAATCGTTTATTTGATGCAATCGTGCTAGCCGCGGGATGGGAAATGGTTGATTGGCCGATTTGTCAATCGCTTCGCTTTCGTTTGGTACTGGGCCAATCTGTTTTTTGCAGATGGCAAAAACCATTGCCATTTAGCGTTGTGTCTAATGGGCATGTGAGTTTGACCGAGGATCCTGAAATCTGTCATGTTGGCTCCACATACGAGCACACGCGTTTTCCAGATCCGAATCAGGTGAAGGAGTTGATGAAAAGGATCGCTCTTTTTTATGTTCCCGCAAGTGAGTTAAAAGCGGAAGAAGTTCGCTATGGGATTCGGATCGCGCCTAAAGAGGGGCATATTCCCATTGTGCAACAGGTGGCGCCTTCTACTTGGGTGTTTACGGGACTAGGATCTCGTGGTATGTTGTATCATGCACTTTTGGGACGCGAATTAGCGGAAACGATTCTCATATGACTGTTGGAAAATTTTTATTTTTAGGGACTTCTTCTTCGACGGGTGTGCCAGTCATTGGTTGTCGATGCTCGGTGTGCATTTCGTCTTCGCCGTTCAATGCACGCCTTCGTCCATCTGCTCTATTACAGGTGAAGGGACTGAATCTTCTTTTGGATGTGGGTCCTGATTTTCGTATGCAAGCGCTTCAATACAGGATTGATCATTTAGACGGGTTGATACTAACGCATACCCACTTTGATCATATTGCGGGGATCGATGATTTGAGAATTTATTGTGCACGGTCAAAATCAAAAATTCCATGCCTTTTATCGCAGGATAGTTTGAAGGAATTAGAAAAGAGGTATGATTATCTTTTTACGGGTGCACCGCCCCTATTGAAAACGGAGCTTTTACCTTCTGAACGAGGAATTACTTCTTTTCTAGGCATTGAACTAGGATATACGACATATGAGCAGGGAGGGATGAAGGTGACTGGATATCGCTTTGGAAATTTGGCTTATGTGACAGATATTCGAGAATTTGATCCTTCTATTTTTTCTTTTTTTGAAGGTGTTCAAACGTTAGTTTTGAGCGCAGCTCGGGAAGAAAAATCCAAATTGCACCTGTCTGTTGATGAGGCAGTGGCGTTTGCCAAAAGGGCAAATGTAAAGCAAACATTTCTGACCCATTTGTCACATTCTTTAGATTATGAGATGATGAATCAAAAATTACCTCCATCCGTTCGACTTGCATTTGATGGGCAACAGATTGAGTTTAAAAAAGAGATCCTATGAGCCAAGAGCGTCTTCAAAAATTAGAACATAAAGAACCTAAGGCACTTCTTGTGGGGACTTACGCGTCTTCCCAAAAAGAGCTGTGCGAGCAATTATTAGAAGAATTGGAGAGTTTAGGTGTTACTTTTGGTTTGAAAACAGTGGAGAAGATAGCAGCCCCTCTTCGAGAAATTGATGCTGGTACTTTTTTAGGCAAAGGAAAGTTGGAAGAGATTCGAGAAAGGGCGCATGCGCTTGATTGCGATATTGTTGTTTTTGATGATGAAATCTCCCCTCAGCAGCAGAGGAATATCGAAAAGATTTTAGAAAAATCTGTGATCGATCGTACCGAGTTGATTCTTGCCGTTTTTGCGCAAAGGGCTCACTCGCGCGAGGCAAAATTACAAATTGAGCTTGCCAGTTGTCAGTATCAATTGCCCCGATTGCGTCGTTTATGGACCCACCTGGGCCGTCAAAGATCGGGCGGAGCCAGCGGCGGTTTTGTCAAAGGGGAAGGTGAAAAGCAAATTGAGCTTGATCGACGTATTTTGAAAACTCGGATTACTCAATTGCAAAAAGAATTTAAGGAAGTAAAAAAACATAGAGAGATTCAGAGGCGAGCGAGAGAAAGATCAGGAATTCCTACATTTGCTATTATTGGATATACCAACGTTGGAAAATCGACTCTTTTGAAGGCGCTTACGGATGCGGATGTTTTGGTAGAAGACAAATTATTTGCAACATTGG
>CAYVDU010000246.1:0-2481 GCA_964450765.1 uncultured bacterium
CTTAGGATATAACAGCCTTTTGTTAATTCGGATTCTAAGTTCCTGGGTGCCCTCGTGGCAACATCTTCAGTTATTTCGGTTCGTTGCGTTCTATACGGATCCCTATTTAAATATTTTTAGACGTATTTTGCCTCCGATTGGCGGTGTGTTGGATTTAAGTCCGATTCTTGCCTTTTTTGTTCTTCGGTTCCTCGAGATGTTTATATTGAGGTTGATTTAAGTGAGTCAGCGTTTCTTCGTTGGGTCTGCAGCTCTTAAGAATAGGGTGCTTTATGCTCCTTTGGCGGGTTGTTCTGATTACCCATTTCGTCAAATATCTTCTCGTTATAATCCTGGAATTGTCTATTGCGAAATGGTCAAGATTGATGCTTTGGTTCGCAATGACCCTCATACCTATCGACTGCTTGACTATCATTCTTCAATGCATCCTATTGGAGCTCAGCTTTGTGGAAGTAAGCCGAAAATGGCAGCTCAGGCCGCTCGAATGATCGAGGATTTGGGATTTGATGTTTTGGATTTTAATTGCGGGTGTCCGGTAGACAAGGTGACCAAAGATGGAAGCGGGTCTGGGATGTTGAAAACGCCGGATTTGATAGGAGAGATGCTTTCAGAGATGATTTCAGCGGTTAAAATCCCGGTTACTGTGAAGATTCGAGCCGGTTGGGATGAAGGATCGATCAATGGTCATCTGATTACTCAAATTGCAGAAAAGGCAGGAGCTAAGGCGATTACTGTGCATGGAAGAACGCGCGCTCAAGGCTACAAAGGACCTGCGAATTGGGATTATATTAAAGCTTGCAAAGAGAGCGCAAAAGAGATTTTAGTGATCGGCAATGGCGATGTTTTTAGTGCCGAGGCTGCTCAAAAAATGTTTGCCTACACTGGCTGCGATGCGGTTCTTGTTTCTCGAGGTACATTGGGTCAGCCTTGGATTGCAGAAGATATTTTACGGGCTTTGGACGGATTAGAGCCTGTCGTTAGAAGTGTTTCTGACATTCGTAACATTCTTTTAGAACATTTTGACTTGATTATTCGTTATCAGTCGGACAGGCAAGCTTTACTTGATTTTCGCCGTGTCGGGTGTTGGTATTTGAAGCGATGCTGCGGCGTGAAAGAACTACGGATTGCCATCAATAAAGCGGGCTCTATTGCTGATGTGATGCGTTTTGTCGAGAGGTTTTCTTGGGGGGACGTTTCTTTGGCTCAAGAGCTTGTTTTTGCTGAATCAGAATGATGAATTATCTTCAGTATCCGATTTTCTTTCAAAAATTTTGAGTAGTCGTTCGATGTTTTGTGAAGATTCTTTTTTCTTTTTCGTTTCTTGATGAGAAGACGATTTATTAAGAAGATATGTCAAAAAGGAATGGTTATTCATGACGATGACATTGAGTGCGCGTGCGTGCGAAGATAGCCCCTTATCATTGGTGACAACAATGGCTTCTTTTGGATTTTTAAAGACAGATAGCTTTTCGATGATGTAGCTATCTGCGGTTTGTCCAAGCGGTGCGTATATGATTTCCAAGGGATCATCATAAGATCTACCGCTTTCTTCTTCTCTTCGGTGTCTTCCATCAAAGATAAGAAACCCTGATAAATGTAGTTTGCGAAAATAAGTTTGTAACGATTGAATGAATTCTATTCTCTCTTTAGAAAAGGATTTTGATTCCTTAGTCATCCAAAAAAAGAGGTTGTATCCATCGAGAAAATATTCCACTTAAGAAGTCTCAAGTGAGGTATTTGATAGAGTGAGTTGTTCGATAAAGGCAAGAATTTTGTCGAATGCTTTTCTTCTGTGGGAGATTCTATTTTTGACCGATTCATCCATTTCGGCAAAGGATTTGCGATAGTCATGTTTGACAAAAAGAGGGTCGTATCCAAAACCGCCTCTCCCCTTTTCTTCGGGCAAAATAGTCCCTTCGCAAGTTCCTTTAGCGACTTTTTTTACACCATCTGGGGATGCAATGACAATGCAGCATTCATAAAACGCATATCGTTGATCTTCTTTTGTCAGATGTGCCATTTCGCTGAGTAATTTTTTTCGATTCTCTAGATCTGTTGCATCTTTGCCTGCATAGCGTGCAGAAAAAATACCGGGAGCGTTATCAAGAGCGGGAACAACTAATCCCGAATCTTCAGCCAGCACCCAACGGTTGAGTTTTTTTGCGGCGGAGGCAGCCTTTAGAATTGCATTTTCTTCAAACGAGGAACCGGTTTCCTCAGGAGGCACATAATCGGTAAAATCACAAAGGCTTAAGAGGTCGATGTGGGGAAATTTTTTGAACATTGCCCGGAACTCCCGAACTTTGTGCATATTCGTCGTTGCCAAAACGATTTCAAAAGTGGAGGTGCTTTTTTGCATGATTTCCTTGCTCGAGCATCAACGTTGACGACAGTGGGTTATATCGATTCTTGAACCTTTTTCGGTATATACCGAAAATGATTCAAGAATCGGGTTTTAGGCGAGTTCAAAGCGCCAAATTT
>CAYVDU010000247.1:0-2481 GCA_964450765.1 uncultured bacterium
CCCGGCATGGCCGATTTTTTGAACTTTTGTGAGTTTGCGCAGTTCTGAGACGATGCGAAAGGAGGTAGATCCCACCTCTTTATCGACAAGAAGGAGTCCTTCGAGGTTATGCGTCTGTTGTTTCGTCATCATGAGGCCGAGAGAGACGTTCTTTTTCAATGTTGGAGAGGATCTTTTCAATTTTAAAATGATCCTCCGCCGCATGGTCCAGACGGAAAGAGAGATTAGGAAAATGTCTGAGTTCGACTTGTTTTGAGGCCTGCACTGCAATAAATCCTGCAGCAGATTCCAGAGCATGTAAAACTTTGTCTTTTTCGGCGTCTGTTCCAATCATACTAATATAGACTTTTGCATGACTAAGGTCTGCAGATGTGTCTACACGAGTGACAGATACGAATAGATTTACATGCGGGTTCCGTACCTGCTTTTGAATGACATCAAAAAGAACTTCCCTCAAAAGAGAGTTAATGCGGTTAATGCGATTTTTTTTCACAGGTCTTGCTCTAGGAATGTGATTTCATATGCTTGAAGAACGTCTCCTTCTCTGACATCAGACTGACCTTCTAAGACAATCCCGCATTCAAAGCCTTTTTGTACTTCTTTGACATCTTCTTTGATTCTTTTTAAAGAAGAAATCTTTCCTTTCCAAATGACTTGGGTGCCGCGTAACTGTCGAATGTGATTTGATCTCTTGATGACGCCTTCGGTGACTTGAGATCCTGCAATATTTCCCAATTGCGAGGACTTGAACACTGTTTTGACAAGAGCCGCTCCCGTATCTGTTTCCTTTTCGAGTTTATCAAGGAGAGATTTCATTCGGAGTTTGACTTCATCAATAAGATGGTAAATCACGTCATGAGAGAAGACGGCAATTTTCTTTTGTTTGATGAGATCTTCTGCATGACTTTCAATGCTCGTGTGAAATCCAATGATGGTCGCTTTGGAAGCAGAGGCTAGCTCAATGTCGGATTCTGAAATTTCTCCAACGTCTGCGTTGACGATTTCGAGACGTACTTTATCGGAGCGAATTTTCATTAAAGAGGTTTTTAAAGCTTCTAATGAACCTTGAACGTCAGCGCGTAAGATAAGAGGGAGGATTTTCTTTTCACCGCTTTCTCTCTTAGCAAGCATTTTTTCAAGACCGCTGATTTTTGCGGTTGCTTGAGCGTGCCGCTGAAGACCTTCGGCTCTAGCTGCAGCCAATTCCTTCGCTTCTTTCTCATTTTTTACCACAATGAATTCAGATCCGGCTAAGGCAAGTTCTGAAAGGCCTGTGATTTTTACAGGAGTGGATGGGCCGGCTTCCGCTACTTGCTTGCCATAATCATCTTGCATTGTTTTAATGCGTCCTGAGAAAGGGCCGAATACAATCGCGTCATTGAGACGAAGTGTTCCGTTTTGAATCAGTACTGTCGCGACAGCTCCAAGGCCTTTATGCATTTCTGATTCTAGGATTGTTCCTCGCGCTCTTGAATTTGGGTTCGCTCTTAGTTCTAAGATTTCAGCTTGAAGAGCAATCATTTCCAGGAGTTCAGGAATGCCTTGTTTTGTTGTGGCGGAACAGTTAATCGTGATGATGGTTCCTCCCCAGCTTTCAGGAAGTAGATCTCGATCAGCGAGTTCTCGATATACTTTTTGAACATCAAAATTGGTCTTGTCGCATTTATTAATTGCTACGATGATGGGAACTTTTGCCTCGCGAGCTTGCCGAATGGCTTCTTCGGTTTGTGTTCGGATCCCCTCATCTCCTGCAATCACGAGGATGACGATATCAGTGACATTCGCTCCTCGAGAGCGCATCTCGAAGAATGCTTCGTGGCCGGGAGTGTCTAAGATTGTTACATCGCCGGCAGGAGTTTTGACTTTAAAAGCTCCAATATGCTGAGTGATGGCTCCAGCTTCTCCTGCAACGCGGTTTGATTTTCGAATGGCATCAATAAGACTGGTTTTCCCATGATCGACGTGACCCATGAAAGCGACAACAGGCGATCGTAAAATGAGTTGTTCGGATGAGGATGCCCCAATCTCTTGCTTGATTGTTTGGCCAGTGATGCGGATACGTTCTTGTTCAGCCGTATCAATCTTGATTTCGCATCCGAAATCATGACCAAGTAAGCAAACAACGGTTTCATCATCAAGATAGTCGTTCAATGTAACGACGATCCCTTGCATAAACAATTTGGCAATCAGTTGAGATGCCTTTAACTTCATTTCTTGAGCAAGATCTTTGATGGTAATGGGTAATCGGACGGAAAGATTCTTAGGTCGGATGATTTCTTCTTGCTGAATGAATTTTTGGGTTTATAGGCACGTCTTTTACGCCATCCTTCATTATCAATATCACGAAGGCCTTGACGATCTCGAGCGTCAAATCGAGTTTCTTCTTTTTTCTTTTGAGGACGTAATTCTTTGGGTCTTTGTCCTTGAGGTTCTGTTTTTGGAGGTTCATGAGCTGCAGCAGAAGGAGATTGAACAGTAGGC
>CAYVDU010000248.1:0-2476 GCA_964450765.1 uncultured bacterium
ACCCTATGGATGTTGTAACTACAGAAAAGATCCACGCAATCGGCAAGCGTCTCTCCGATATGTGGAGGTATCTTTGACTTAGCTGTCAAAGAAGAAAGAGTCAAGCAGCTGGAAGAAGAGATGGCCTTTCCTTCTTTCTGGGATGATCAAGAGGCCGCTCAAAAAGTCATTGCTGAGTGCAATAGTTTAAAGCTTTGGACTATTCCCTATTACGAGTTAAAAAATCGTTTTCAAGATATTAAAGATTTACTCCCTGATGCGATTGAGTTGGGAGATGCGGATTTGGTGCAAGAGCTCATGCAAGCTCTTTCTGATGTTGATCAAAAGCTTGGCGACTTGGAAGTCAGAAAAATGCTCTCCGGCGAGCTGGATGAGAAAGATTGCTACCTTGAGATCAATGCAGGCGCCGGTGGAACAGAATCATGCGATTGGGCCCTTTTATTATCGCGCATGTATCAGCGCTATGCCTCGAGAAAAGGCTGGAAGGTGGAAATCGTTGATCGTCTAGATGGGGATGTTGCCGGTATTAAAAACATCACGTTTCGGTTTTCCGGTCCCTTTTCATTTGGGTATTGCAAGTCAGAAAAAGGGGTGCATCGGTTAGTTCGTATATCGCCCTTTGATTCGAATGCGCGAAGACACACGAGTTTTGCCTCTGTAGACGTGACACCGATTGTTGAAGATGTGGAGGTCTTTGTTCGTGACGAAGATGTGAGGGTTGATACGTTTCGTGCGTCAGGTGCCGGAGGTCAGCACGTCAATAAAACAGATTCGGCAGTTCGCATGACGCATATGCCGACAGGTATTGTTGTTTCTTGTCAAAGCGAACGCAGTCAGATTCAGAATCGAGAGACTTGTATGAAAATGCTTCGCTCAAAGCTCTATGAAAAAGAGGTGAACGAAAGGCAAGCAAAGCTTTCTGCCATGGGTGGAGAAAAGAAAGATATTGCGTGGGGCAGTCAAATTCGTAATTATGTATTTCAGCCTTATACGCTCGTGAAAGATACAAGAACAGATGAGCAAAAAGGCGATATTCAATCTGTTATGGATGGAGAGATTGATGAATTTGTGGTCGCGTATTTGAAGGAATTTGGTTAATGGACTTACCTGGATATGACATTCGTTTTTCGGAATTAGATGATCTTGGGTATTTGAATTTTTGGTTTTCAGAGCCTCCTTCTTGTGATGATTTTCCGTTTACTTTTGATGAAAAAGAAGAAGCTTTAAAGAATTGGATTGGATTTTCTAAGTATCACGCGAGCTTGACTGCTGTTGTAGATGGAGTTCCTTGCGGTGTTGGTACGTTATTTTTGATGCCGTATCGAAAAGTTGCTCATCATGCTTCTTTTTATGTCATTGTAGATCCTGCAAAAAGACGAAAAGGAATCGGAACATCGCTAGTGCGCAATGTAATGCATTTGGCCCGTACACGCTTTCGCTTAGAGGGTCTTCATGTGGAGATTTTTTTGCCGAGCCTTATGGAGGGGATTTTGCAAACATTGGGATTTAAAGAATTTGCAAGGCAAGATAATTTTATGCGATTAGAAAACAAAGAAGGGCGTCCAAGAGTTCTTCTGGAGCATTTTTTTGTATGATAGAGATCCGAGAAGCAGTAGAGAGCGATCAAAGTTACTTGGTCGAATGGCTTCAGCAGCCCGGTGTATTAAAATGGTTTCCTCTTTATGATTTGCGAGAAATCGAAGATGCTGCGCGTCTTTGGATGAGTTATACAAAACAACATGCTGTCTTAACAGCTCTTTGGGATCAAAAGCCATGTGGAGTTGCGAACCTGTATCTACAGCCGTATAAAAAATTAGCGCATCAGTGTTTGTTTGCAATCATTGTGGATGAGCAATATCGGGGAAAAGGCGTGGGGACGCGTCTTTTGAGTGAGTTGATTCGATTGGCTAAAGAGACCTTTTCTTTGGAATTTTTGCATTTAGAAGTCTATGAGGGAAATCCTGCGATCCATTTATATCAAAGGTTTGGATTTATTGAGTATGGTAGGCAAGAGCGTTTCGTCAAAGAAGAGAATTGTTACCGTGCCAAACTTTTAATGCAGAAAATTTTGTAATATGACGTTGAGTCTATCGGACTATCTGCAAAAGCACTCTCAGTTGCCTCTATCTTTAATTTGGCATGCTAATCGAACGTCTTATTTGTCTTGCCGGATGACACAGCAAAGGATGGTCCTTCGGCTTCATCGGATGTTCGAATCGATGCCGATGTCCATTTGGGAGTCCCTCGTATTGTATATTTTTCAAAAAGACAAGAGAGCGAAGGCTGTTTTAAAAAAAGCGGCCTATGCTTATTTTTGCTCCGTGTATCAGCCTTCAAAGCCTCTTGAGGCTGTTGGATCAGTTCACAATCTTTTATTTTTGTATGACAAAGTGAAAAGTGAGTATTTCCCTTCCTTGGACCAAAAGATAACGATTGGATGGTCTAAGAAACGGAATGGTCCTCGGGGAAGATGCGT
>CAYVDU010000249.1:0-2469 GCA_964450765.1 uncultured bacterium
TAAGGGGCCGACAGTTGCTTCTAAGGTCTCTTCTCCGGGGGCTATTACCGTCCTTATTGATGCAGGTCATGGAGGTACGGATCGCGGTACGCGTTCAAAAAGTCCTTTTTGTGAAGAGAAACGTCTCTGCTTGCAAACAGCGCGATTGGTTCGAAAATATTTAGATCAACTAGGTTATCATGTTGTGATGACAAGAAACACCGATGCATTTGTGCCATTGCCTCGGAGAGTGGAAATTGGATCGCAATCATCGAGTTCTGTATTTGTAAGTATTCATTATAATTCAGCGAGAAGTCCGCTAGCTCAAGGGGTGGAGGTGTTTTTTTTTGATTCCAAAGAGAATACCTCAAGAGCTCATTCTTCTAAAAATTTAGCAGAAGCAGTTCTTCCTTCAATCATTCGCCGTACGGGGTTTTCATCCCGTGGTGTGAAGAAGGGCAATTATTACGTACTTCGAGAATCTTCTATGCCGGCGATCATTGTTGAGGGGGGCTTTATTTCGAATCCCCAAGAGTGCGCTTTGTTGAAAAGCTTGGACTATCAAGAAAAAATTGCAAAAGGGATCGCTGACGGTATTGACCGTTATTTTAAGAAATCGTCTTAGAGGAGGATATCCTCTTCATCTTTGTCTTAGGGCGTTTCAAAGTATTTCAAGCAGAAAGAGTTATGTGTTTAAAAGGTGCTCATAGCACTGTATTTTATTAAAATAGTATTTATTGTATAATAGTGTTGTTTTATATCGAAAATGTTTGAAAAGTCGTTTTTTCAATCATTTTTGATATGGTTTTATGTTGATTATTTTAAGGAGATCTTGTGTCTGTTTGTTCGTTTTTATCAGGGTGTTCGGAATGGTGGCAGAAAAGCGAGTTTGAGGAAAAGATATTTGTCGCTGTAGTTGCAATACCAGCCACTGTTCTAGTAAGTGCCTATGTTTTCAGGGCGTTTAGAGAAGGGCTTGCGAGAAAGGAATCTGTGTCGTTAAATCCACCGTCATTATTATCACAACGAACTTCTTTCTCTGGCAGAAGTTCTTCTGTAATATCGGAGACTCCATTGACTCCGTTTACACCACTTCAATCGCTTACGCCACTTCATGAGACATTGCCTCCAAAAAATGGTTTTGTTCATGTGGACTCTACAAGAGATTTACAGTCTTTAGCCGGTAGATCTCAAATTCCTTCTTATCTTGACTCTTTACTTGATGTGCCATTGACTACGACTAATTTTAGTTCGCCTGTTTCTAAAAAGCTTTAATTTGGTTGAGTGAGGGGTGTCTTTAGTGGCGTCCTCGGCGGGAGTTGAACCTGCGACCTGTCGCTTAGGAGGCGACCGTTCTATCCATTGAGCTACGAGGACATCGAAAAATGAAGGGGTGGAGGTGTTTTTTGATTCCAAAGAGAATACTTCAAGGGCTCATTCTTCTAAAAATTTAGCAGAAGCGGTTCTTTCCTCAATCATTCGCCGTTCTGGGTTTCATCTGGTGGTGTGAAGAGAGGCAATTATTATGTGCTTCGAGAGTCTTCTATGCCGGCCACCATTGTGGAGGGTGGCTTTATTTCGAATCCTCAAGAATGCGCTTTGTTAAAGAGTTTGGGCTATCAAGAAAAAACTGCAAAAGGGATTGCGACGGTATTAACTGTTATTTTAAAAAAATCGTTTTAGAAGTGATTCTCTCTTATCTTTGTTTTAAAGTGTTTATTTAGAAATGTTTGTGTGTTAAAGGTGACGCGTAATGCCGTGTTTTACTAAAATAGTGTTTATTGTATAATAGTATTATTTTATATCGGTGTGGTTTTGTATTGATCATTTTAAGGAGTGCTTGTGTCGTCTGTTTTTTCGTTTTTTTCAGGGTGTCTGGAATGGTGTCAGAAGAGCCAGTTTGAAGAAAGCTTGTTTGTCTCTGCGGTTGTGGTACCAACTGCTGTTCTAGTCGCTGCCTATGCTTTCAAGGCGTTTAAAGAAACGAATCGACAGGGATTCCCCGTAGAATGGGAACCAACACAACCATCCGATTCTTTGAGGTCGCGTGAGTTGTTTGCATCGCCTGCTTCATATAAGAGTAAATCGCCTCTTATTCATGTCGAGTCTACATCAGATTTGAGGAAGTTAGCTGGTAGATGTCAGTCTCTTGATGATCTAGATGCTTTACTTGATGTGCCGTTGGGCGAGGTCCAATTCAAGTAATACCATTCGCAGAAAATAAAGTCATATTTGAGCTGCGTAAAGGCTTCTGATTTCTTCGGTATAACAGTGTCTTTAATGGCGTCCTCGGCGGGAGTTGAACCTGCGACCTGTCGCTTAGGAGGCGACCGCTCTATCCACTGAGCTACGAGAACATCGAAAAATGAAGGTATATATAGTCGATTGAATTTAAAATTACACATTTTGGCTGGCGCGAAAGCTGTCGAATTTTTACGATCGCAAAATGCATTGTATTGGATTAATACTATGCATTTTGCGATCGTGAAA
>CAYVDU010000250.1:0-2440 GCA_964450765.1 uncultured bacterium
TTTCTTATCTTCATTTTAAAGAAAAAATGACCCCCAGAAAATGGTTGGGAATGTGTATTGGATTTACCGGTTTTTTACCGATTCTTTTTACACAAAAAGGAGCCGGAGAGCTTCTCACGACCGTTCCTTTCCTATCTTGGCCAGAAATATCGATGATAGGAGCTTCTATTTCAACAGCCTATGGATGGATTTTGTTACGCATGATCGTAAATCCGCCAAAAGAAGATAACAGAGCTCCGATCTCTCCATTTACGGCAAACGGAATCAGCATGCTTCTAGGCGGATTTTTAGCACTGATTCATTCTCTATTCAATGATTCTTGGAACCCCATCCCAATCAACCACGACGCTCTTCCTGCTTTTATCGGGGGGATTCTCATTATGACGCTGATTTCAAATATTATCTGTTACAACCTTTATGGATACCTATTAAAAAAATTCACAGCAACATTTCTATCTTTCATGGGACTGTTAAGCCCTGTTTTTGCATCCGTTAATAGCTGGTTCTTCTTGGGAGAGCCAATTTCTCCTGTTATCTTGCTTTCTACACTCGTTATTTCTTCAGGTCTTTGGCTGATCTATAGCGCAGAATTAAAACAAGGGTACGCAGTCACCTCTTAGATATATTGGATTAAATTAAGAGGGCCGAGTTTTTCTCTGCCCTGAAAATCAAATCATTACCGTGACTGTTTCATTTTCATTTTTGACCAAACAATAAAACGGAAAACAGCGGCAGCACCCATAATGACATAAATAACACGCGAAAGTGCAGACATTTGGCCAAAAATAGCACCTATAAAATCAGATCCAAACAGACCTAAAACCCCTAAATCCAATCCACTTAAAATCAAAAGAACAAAAACGATTCGTTCTATAACATGTCTCTTCTTCATATAAAAAACCCCTAAATAATTGTTAAAATCAACTATCCTCACAAGTAAAGAAATTAAAATTAATTGTAAATAAAAAGAAATATTCCTGTAATTTTTATACTAGAATTCACTGATTCAATATTTTGGCCCTTTCCTGCTCCAAGCGATCAATCTCCTTTTGGACAGCATTTGCTTTAGCCTTATTTTCATCCGCCAGCTGATTATGCCTTCGCATTTCCAAGTAGGTTCGATCATCAAACTGCAACCGATCTGCTTGATTCTCATGCCTTAAAGCCCGCGCCTCGAAACCCCTTTTCATTTCTTGCAACTCTTCGATCTGTTGATCTATTTTTTGCAACCGAAGCTCTTTTTCACTATTCTGAGCTGCAACTGCAAAAAAAGCCCAAAGAAGCAAAAATAATGATAAGACTCTAAATACCAAATGACGCATGAACACCTTCTTTGATCCCATAACTTTTTTCTTAGAAAAAGACAAGCCCATCAAAATCGCATCTACCAAAGAAAGAGATTCGTTATATATAATAATTCCTCAGTTCCTCCGAAAGCTTTCAAAAAGCATTACTATGGAATAACAGACAAATGAAATATCAACTTATCTTATGGATTATTCTGAGCATAGTAGCCCTACCGCTTCAATCAGAGACACCCAAAACAATGAAAAGCTACCTACAAAAGGCTCAACCAGGGGATTACGTTGTTGCAAAAATGCATAAAACGATTACTCTCCTTCGTATCCATTCAATAGATCATCAAACAGTCAGCCTCGAAGAAATTTCAGCTCCCCTTGGAAATCTGAAACCTTATCCCGTCTCTTGGCATGAGTGGATTCAAGACCAAGCACCGGGACATACGTCTTGGTCTATTTTAAAAATCGACTTTTCCAGCGGCGAAATTCTCTCATGCTACTCCGTACCTAAGCGCTCCTGGATAAAGATCAATACCCAAGAAAGTCTTTTTGCAACTCTCTTAAATCTCCCATTAAATAAAATCAAAGACCACCTATTACGAAAAATAGGACCTCCCCCTTCTTTCGATGAACAAGATACCAGGCCCACCTGGAAACCCCCATTTATCTTTGAAGGAAAACAAGTAGCGCATCCCGTATTCGACGTATTTGAAACAACTTGGCCAGATGATGGATCTGAATTAAAAAACACCCCTCTCACCCTGTATTTCGACCAAACGCAACAAATCTCAATGCCTATCTGGATTCAATTCAACACATCCCATGCTAGTATCCATATTCAAGTCATTGACAGCGGAAAACGACAAAAAATTCATTAAACAAGCAAAAAACACAAAAACACCATATTATTTAACTAAAAAATTATATTTCTGAATGACATGATAAATTCTATTAAAAACAGATTCTTTAACAGCACACAATTACCTCGTATTAAAAAATACACCCCTGTTTTAATTCCTATTTCATTAGGAGGAGCCTATTGGAATTACCGTAATTCCCGCACGTGCTTAGCATCCGTCACTTCATCGAAACCACCATCTACAACAGATAAAAGCTCCCCTGACATCAAAGAAGAGCAAGGA
>CAYVDU010000251.1:0-2400 GCA_964450765.1 uncultured bacterium
TCTGGCAGAAGCAAAACGAGCCCTCAAAGAACACGCTTTTCGATTATATCAGCGCTCAGAGCTCGGGAGTCGGGCGATGTTGATCATTTAGAAGTCAGCATGTCCAGGGAATCGTGGGAATGGGATAACATCGCGAATGTTTTCCATGCCGGTAATGAAGAGAATGAGCCTTTCAAACCCAAGTCCAAAGCCTGCATGAGGCACGGATCCAAATTCTCTTAGCTCTAGATACCACCAATAATCTTCTTTGTTGAGGCCAAAGTCGTGGATTTTTTTCTCGAGTACATCAAGACGATCTTCTCTTTGAGATCCTCCGATAATCTCTCCGATCTTAGGAACTAAAACGTCCATTGCAGCCACTGTTTTTCCATCGTCATTGGCACGCATATAGAACGATTTGATTTTGGCAGGATAATCGGTCAGGATGACTGGTTTTTTGAAATGGCTCTCCGCAAGATATCGTTCATGTTCTGATTGAAGGTCGATGCCCCATTCCACCGGAAACACAAAATTTTGGGAGCTTTTTTTAAGAATATCAATCGCCTTTGTGTAGGGGACATGTTCAAAAGGAGTGTCTGCTACGAAGGTAAGTCTTTGGATGAGTCCTTGTTCAATAAAATCATTAAAGAATTGGAGATCGTCTTGGCAGTTGTCCAAAACATAGCGGACACAGAATTTGAGATAGTTTTCTGCGCATTCCATATTGTCTTTGAGATCAGCGAAGGCCATTTCAGGCTCAATCATCCAAAATTCGGCTAAATGGCGCGATGTATTTGAGTTTTCTGCACGAAATGTGGGTCCGAATGTGTAAATATCAGAGAGCGCGCAAGCGATGATTTCTCCCTCGAGCTGACCGGATACAGTGAGGTAAGCGGGTTTGCCAAAAAAATCTTTAGAAAAATCAGGGTTTTGCTTTGTTGGATCGAGTGTTGTCACTCGGAACATCGATCCTCCCCCTTCGCAGTCTGATCCTGTGATAATGGGAGTCTGGACGTAGAGAAATCCTCTTTTTTGGAAAAAAAGATGCGTTGCAAAAGCGAGGGCGTTTCTAATTCTTAGGACGGCTCCTTGTGTATTTGTTCTAGGGCGTAGGTGGGCAATTTCTCGTAAAAATTCAAAAGAGTGACGTTTTTTTTGTAGCGGAAACTTGGAAGAATCGCTTTTGCCGTAGAGATGAACGTGGGATGCGTGGATTTCGAGGGCTTGATTTTTCCCCGGGCTTTGTTTGAGTTTTCCTGTAACCGAGATCGATGCGCCTGTTGTGAAATCGGGATTCTTGAGGGATTGGTCGATAATGACTTGTAAGTTAGCAAGGCACGATCCGTCATTGAGTTCAATGAATGCAAAGGATTTTTGATCGCGTACTGTGCGGATCCAGCCGGCGATAGTGACTTCTTTGTCTAAGAAGAGTTCTGGGCTTTTTGTATGAAGGATAGATCGGATTTTTGTTCTCATAGATCATGGGATTTTAGCGCGTTCGCAAAATTCTTGAGTAGTGAAATTTCATTTTTCCAGACAGCAGGGCCTTCCGGAGTCTCGAGATATTTGGGCAGATGTTTTGTTTTGGGTGATTGCATGAGAAATTGAAAGGCTTCTAAACCGATTTTCCCTTCTCCTAAAGAGGCATGCCGATCTACATGCGAGCCGAGGTCTTTTTGCGAGTCATTGAGATGGAAGGCCGACAAATAATTCAGGCCAATGAGGCGATCGAATTCATGAAGAGTTTTTTCTAATCCCTCTTTTGTGCGGATATCGTAGCCGGCAGCAAAGATGTGGCATGTGTCAATACATACGCCAATCGGAATTTTGTGGCGTACTCCGTGGATGATGTATTGGATCTGTTCGAATGTGTGTCCGACGCTGGTGCCTTGGCCTGCTGTTGTTTCAAGAACAAGTTTGGTGTTTCCTGAGAGGATTAATTCTTCCATTTCGAGGAGACTTTGAATGATGGTGTCGAGACATTGTTCAGGGGTCCCCTGTGTGGCTGCGCCCGGGTGAAAATTGAGATATGTGATGTTGAAGAGATGGCATCGTTGAATCTCTTGACGAAAGGCGGTTTTACTTTTCTCTAACATGGCTTCATCCGGAGATCCAAGATTAATGAGGTAGCTGTCATGGCTCATGATGTTTTGGATTTGAGTTTCATGAAGCGCCTTTTCCCATAACTTGAGTTCTTCTTCGCTGATGGATCTTCCTTGCCATTGTTTTTGATTGCTGGTGAATAGCTGGATGGTTGTGGCTCCAATCGATTGCCCTTCGTAGAGAGCATTAAAAGATCCTCCGCTCGCTGAAGTATGTGCGCCGATCCAAATAGTGTCTTTCATAAGGGTATATACCGAAAATGATTCAAGAATCGGTTTTTAGACGAGATTGAAAGCTGCCAAATTTTCAAGAACGCAA
>CAYVDU010000252.1:0-2394 GCA_964450765.1 uncultured bacterium
CGGATCACCTACCCAAATTTACAAGTCTTGATGACTTAGCTTCATTTCTTTACGAATCCGGAGCTTTTTTGGGAAATGACTCCGGCCCGGGCCACTTAGCTTCTTATCTCAACATCCCTTCTCTGATTATCGGAAAAGAATTTCACCATCTCACCCTCTGGCAGCCGGGATGGAAATCTGCAAGCGTCATCACTCCGCCGTTGTGGTCTACATACTTCAAATGGACAAGAAAACAATGGACCCGATTCATAACAACAAAAAAAGTAATAAAAACACTAAATAATAGCGTTTTACAAACTATATAGAAAATAATCATAAAATTTAATAATATTATGATTATAGGTTATTATGAAAGATTTACCCCATCACATTAAAAAGCTAAATCGAAGAGTCATCCGCTCCGCTCACCGAGAGGAAGTGGATTTAGAGTCTTACGAAACAAATCCGCCTGTGGCAACACAAAAACCAGGAAAAACACAAGTTCGAAAACAAGTCAAAAGACAAATGCGAACAGAAAGAGAAGAGAGAACTCCAACACATCTCTCCCCTGAAGAAAGAAACAAAAGGATGAAAAAAAGAGTTCCCGTCTTCGACCGGCTCAGTGCGAAACCAAAAAGAGCGAAGGCTACAAGAAAAAAAACTCCTCGTATTTAAACTTTTTTTGCTACACTGCAAAAGAAAAGATCTCTTGCATCGCTACATCATAATGCAAGAGATTGAAAATCAATAAGGTTGCAATGGGCGCGGAAAAAGTTGTTATTTTAGGGGGCGGTTTTGGCGGTTTGAATGCAGCAAAATCCTTAGGGCATTCAAAATTTGACGTTTGGGTCATTGACAAAACCAACCACCATCTCTTCCAGCCTCTTTTATATCAAGTAGCTAGCGCAGCTCTTGCCTCTTCAGACATTGCAATTCCCATCAGAGAAATCGTACGTCCCTATGACAATGTAACAGTGTTTATGGGAGAAGTGAAAGCAATCGACAAAGAAAAAAGGATCGTCTCATTTCGCAATGGAGATCAGCTATCCTACGAGTATCTCATCGTCGCACTAGGCGCGCGCCATTCTTATTTTGGGCACGATGAATGGGGGCAATATGCTCCCGGACTCAAAACGCTTGCCGATGCCCTTAAAATACGAGAAAGGATCTTAATGTCCTTTGAAATTGCAGAAAGATGCGATAGCATTTCAGAGGCAAAAAAATATCTCAACTTCGTCATCATCGGCGGAGGACCTACAGGTGTAGAAATGGCAGGGGCCATTGCAGAAATCGCCTATGAAACAATGCTTAAAAATTTCCGTCGGATCGATCCTACAAAAGCCAAAATCTATCTGATTGAAGGATCCTCTCATATTTTACCCGTCTATCCGGAAAAGCTCACAACAAAGGCAAGACAATATCTTGAACGGTTTGGAGTCAATGTCATTACCGGAAAAAGAGTCACCAATGTGACCGATGAAGGGGTTGATGTAGAAGGAAATTTTATTCCCACAAAAAACATTCTCTGGGCTGCCGGGAACCAAGCTTCCCCTGTTCTCAAAACATTAGATGTACCTCTGGATCGCCAAGGAAGGGTTCTTGTCGATGGAGATCTATCAATCCCCAATCATCCTGAAATTTTTGTCATTGGAGACGCCGCCTGCGCCTTAGATAAAGATAAAAAACCACTGCCTGGGCTTGCTCCCGTGGCTGTACAGCAAGGGCGATATGTAGCTCATCTCATCCGAAAACGGTACATGAAAGAAACTCGACCGCCTTTCCATTACTTTGATAAAGGATCCATGGCAACCATTGGGAAAACGAAAGCCATTGGTATGTTTGGCAAAATCCAATTCAGCGGCTTTATTGCTTGGCTTGCTTGGTGTTTTGTGCATGTTTTCTACCTCATCGGATTTAGAAATCGTCTGATTGTTCTCATGCAATGGCTATTTTCTTACTTCTCTCCACAAAGAGGGGCTCGTTTAATTAAAGATCCTCTCGATGAAGAACTTTCCAAACACTCTTCACCCAAATAGCAATATCCAATTTTGGAAAGAGCATCCTGCGCTTTTGTATGCTCTTTGCCTTCTTTTTGGAACTAGCTATCCTCTTTTTTTCTTGTATCCCATCATTCCTCTTTTATGGGCATTTTACCTGTTTTATCTACGACTCTACCCTTCTATTCTTCTTCTTTTGGCATCCATTGGATATGGTTTTTTCCATCAAATCCCCGATATCCCTAAAGAAAGTGAAATAACAGCTATTTTTTCCCCTTCAAGGCTACAACCTCACCAAACACCCTTTCAAAAAGAGCTCCTCTATCAGGGAATGTTAACGACAGAAATGGGCAAAATCCCATGCTCCATTCATTATCACAAACCTTCAGAGCGCTTTTTGGCCAACCAATCGTACGTC
>CAYVDU010000253.1:0-2389 GCA_964450765.1 uncultured bacterium
CCGACCTCTTGCACCCCATGCAAACGCGCTAGCCAAGCTGCGCTACACCCAGATAAAACATTACATGGATACCATGTGTTCGGCAGCAACTGCAGAAACCCCTTCGAATTGGAATTCCGCTTTTTTGAACTCTTTAAGACCAAGTCGGGCGCACTCTTCAATGATCTTTTCTAAAGAATCACCGGGATTTAATTCCAAGGCGTTAATATCCACAGAAAATGAAGCAGACAAAGTAACGCCATTTTTCAAGCCCTTTACCTTAAAATTGGCATGGATGCCGTTTTTTTTACGCGTTACGTTCATAAAACGGATCAAATTATTTTCTGCTAAATCTTTCATGGCTCTTAAACTCCGTTAAAAAACGGCCATTTTAAGCATCCGATCTTCTTCCTGTCAACCAAGGAAATTACAGAGACGAATACCGCTGAATTACAGCTTGCCAATTGATATTTTTGAAGAAAGCATCAATATACTGAGCACGGTCTAGAAGATAGTCGATCATATAAGCATGTTCAAACACATCCATAATAAGAAGGGGAGTGCCGCCAGCTAAATGCCCAACATCCTGCTCATTGATCCAGATATTTACAAGACGCCCACTCCGAGGATCTTGGTAGAGAATAGCCCAACCAATGCCGCGCATAGACCCTGTCGCAATAAAATCAGCTTTCCAAAGATCAAAACTTCCAAAATCTGACACAATTCGTGTATATAAAGCACTTTTTGGATCCAAAGAACCTACGCCCCCCAGATTCTCAAAATAATCTTCATGAAGCCGCATTCCATCAAACTCCCAACCAAAACGGCGTTTAATTTCTGCATACTCGGGTGAGCGATTTTTCCCCTCAGAGACAAGTTTTGCTAAAATCTCAAGAAGAAGATTTGTATTGCTGACATAACCTTGATAAAGCTTGAAATGAGTATTTAAGGCTTTATCGCTAAAACCAGGCATACCCAATAAAAAAGAATACTCTTTCGCTTTATATGGTTGTAAAGTTTTTTGAGTTTGCAAAGGATCTGTTGTCTCTACAGAAGAACCTCTCATGAGAGTCGTTACGAAAAACAAACAAATCAACCATCTCTTTTTCTTCATAAAACCCTATGCAAACCTGTTTCAAGAGTATCTTTTTCATACAAAAAATAGAAATATCTTTATAATTTCCCGTTATGATTTTAGATCCAAAACTTCTTAAGTCCTCTTGGTTTTCTCTTTTAAAAGACGAGTTCGAAAAACCATATTTCAAAGCGCTGGAAGACTTTTTAAAGGATGCTTATCAAAACAAGATCGTTTATCCCAAAGCATCAGATATCTTCCGAGCGTTTCAAGAAACGCCTTTCGAAACGGTCAAGGTGATTATTTTAGGGCAAGACCCTTACCATGGAGAAGGGCAGGCGGAAGGTCTTTCTTTCAGCGTTCCTTTAAAATGTCCGCCGCCGCCGAGCCTTGTGAACATTTTCAAAGAACTCAAAAGCGATCTGAACATTCCCATTCCTCGTCATGGCAGCTTGATTCATTGGGCGCATCAAGGAGTGCTCCTTTTAAATTCCATTCTAACTGTAGAGGCAGAAAAACCAAAATCACATCATCAAAGGGGATGGGAGATTTTTACCGATAAAGTCATTCAACTACTGGTGCAAGAAACAAGGCCTCTTGTTTTCATCCTTTGGGGAAATTCTGCAAAGGAAAAATATCGGCATATAGAAACAAAAAAAAATCCTCTGCACTACGTTCTCACTGCGCCGCATCCATCCCCGCTTTCTTCATATCATGGCTTCTTTGGATCCAAACCTTTTTCAAAAACCAATACTTTTTTAAAGCAACATGGTAAAGAGGAAATTGATTGGAGAATTTCTTGAAAAACCGTCCCGCAGTCTCTCTTTTTTCTATTTTTTTTACATTTTTCATTGATAATTTATGCTGGGCGATTGCGTTTCCCATCTTCGCTCCCTATTTTCTCAACAACACACTTTTTTCCAATGATATTTCTCAAAATGAGAGAGCTGCTATTTTAGCCATTTTCCTCATGGCCTTTTCACTAGGGCAATTTCTAGGCGCTCCTTTTATTGGAGAATACGCGGATCGAAGAGGCAGGAAGAAAGCGCTCACTTTCAGTATTTTTTTCACATTGATCGGTCTTATCCTTACAGCATGGAGTATGCAAACATATGTATTAAGCGGTCTTTTCATTGGCCGTCTTATTACCGGATTTTTTTCCAGCAACATGTCGATTTGCCAAGCTTGTATTGCTGATTTAAGCCCAAACACTCATGTCAAAAATAAATACTTTGGCCTGCTCTCCGCCACCATCGGATTTTCCTTCATCATAGGAACATTTCTAGGAGGAAAGATTGCCGATAGCTCCATCAGTTCATTTTTTTCACCAGCCCT
>CAYVDU010000254.1:0-2382 GCA_964450765.1 uncultured bacterium
GTTCATCGAGCTTCTGTAAATCAAGCTGATTAGCAGAATAATAATTGGCAAGTTCAAGAGCCCTCTGATAGTTTTCTAAAGAAGCAAAAACATTGTTGTAAACCCGAACAACTCCAGATGAATCACATAAGCAAATTTTTAGTTCTCTAGCCCTCCCAAGCAGCAGATAAGTCAAGACTCCAGACGTCTGATTCTTTTGAGGATTTTGACCTAAAGTCTTTCGAACCAAATCAATCATTTGATCACAAGAAGAACTGTTTTGTTCATCGCTAAACATCCCAAGTTCTGTCCATGATGCACGACAACGTGAGGAACACTCAATTGGCTGAGACATAATCAACCTCTTATACTATTTGTGAAAAACAACATTGCATTGCAGCCGCGCGAAGGCTATTAAAAATGAAAGATCATAAGCGGTATATACCCGTTCCAGTTGAAAGGCACCTATTGGGATTGATTCATTGAATTTAATACAGCCCCTTATTAAAACAATCCAACCTCCGAATAGGTGCCTTTCAACTGGAACGGGTATAGTATTCATCGAATACAAGACCTTTTCACGATCGTTGATTTTTAATGCTTTAAAACGCCGAAAATGCAATGTTATTTTTCATAAATGGTACCATCCTCGGTATCAGCAAAAAAAATTAACAAAATCACAATATTTCAACAAAAAAAATATATAGAAATTGAAAAATATTTTATAAAAAAATATTCTGAAAAAACGTGACATTTATCTATTCATTTATGTATAAGGTCTAAGGAATTACACGGATGGTTTTTTAGATGGCGTCCAATGGAGATACATCTCCAACACTAGGGTGGCGAGAACGCCTATGGCCGATTCGGGCTTATGAATTAAAAAAAATCCTCCCTCTGCTTTTCATGAAATTTTTTATCTCGTTTACCTACGGGGTATTAACAAGCATGAAAGACGCCTTTGTCGTGACTGCAAAGGGATCCGGAGCCGAAGTCATCCCAGTTCTAAAAGGGTGGATCGTCCTTCCCGTCGCTCTCGGCGCAACAATCCTTTATTCAAAACTTTCCAATAGATTTCGAAGATCTGTCTTGTTTTATGGCATTATTCTATTTTTCATGACTTTTATCTTCTGCTACGGTTTCTTTCTCTATCCAAATATTGATGCTCTTTCTCCTCACGAATCTGCCGACTGGCTTTTAAATAAGCTGGGTAGTCAAAACGGACATTGGGTGGCCATTTACCGCAATTGGATTCAAACATTATTTTTTGTGATCGCAGAACTTTGGGGAAGCATCGTCATCTTTCTCTTATTCTGGGGCTTTGTAAATCATATTTGTAATTTCAATGAAGCCAAACGATGCTACAATCTCTTCATAGCAGGCGGAGACATGGCCCAGATGTTCACGGGTCCTTTAGTTTGCTATTTCACAGGGAAATTTATAGGTGAACACTTCCACTTTGCTCTTCAAAATTTGGTTCTGATTGTCCTCTTATTTGGAGCAATGATCATGCTTCTTCACTTCATATTGACCAGAAAGATTTTGAAAAATGATGAAAGGCTGTATCAACCGGAACTTAAAAGCCAGCCTATTGAACTCAAAACAAAACTCACTCTTTTAGAGAGCCTTAAATTCATCATCAAATCGCCTTACCTAAGAGCCATTGCAATCATGGTTGTTGCCTACGGTCTTACAATGAACCTAACGGAAGTAACCTGGAAAGCAAACTTAAAACTTGCATATCCAGAAACAGGCGCATATCAATCTGTCATGGCAACCGTTAGCTCCTCTGTGGGGGTCTGTTCCTTCATCATCACCCTCTTTTTCAGTGGTTTTTTTATTCGAACAACGGGATGGCACATCTCTGCGCAACTCCCTCCGATTGTCATTGGAATCACGAGTTTGTTATTCCTTCTTTTCTTTCTAAATCCCGACTGGATTTCCCCAATAGCGAATGTATGGGCATTAAGCCCTCTCATGTTGATTGTCATCTTCGGCGCGTTTCAAAATGTCTCCACTAAAATTATGAAATACGCATTCTTTGATGCAACCAAAGAGATGGCTTATATCCCGCTCGATATGGAATCCAAAGTCAAAGGAAAAGCAGCGATTGATGTCATTGGCTCCAGACTTGGAAAGTCAGGAGCGGCCTGGATTCAAGTTCTTCTGATTCAAATTGCAGGAACTGGCTCTGTCCTCTCCATTACACACATGCTTGTTCCAATCATTGCATTCACAGTTCTCTTTTGGATCTTATCTGTCCGATCGCTCAATAAACAGCTAGTACAGAAAAACCTCTACCAAACCTCATAAAGAAATTGCAAAACTCGCTTCATAACAACTTTGGTTATACCGAAGACAGTTGAAGAATCGGTTTTCTGACGGAGTTCAAAGCGTTAAATT
>CAYVDU010000255.1:0-2379 GCA_964450765.1 uncultured bacterium
GAGTGCGAATTGGGGAGTTCCTCTTGAAATGAGTAAGCCATTTTTTACGGATGTTGTGGGTAGGATGCTTGAATTAGATCCTGCGATTCGAGAAGACCAAGGGAGTCTTTCATTTCCAGGATTTAGCATTCAGGTAATTGCTCAGAATTCGTCTCGATAAAACGTCTTAAATCAAGCAGAAATTGATATTGAAGTTCTTTGAGGAGTTGATTTTTATCCCAATGGAGCCCAGTTTCATTTTTGAGCGAGGTTGCTGGTTGGTCAATGAGAGCCAGATCGTTTATTTGCATGTTGACATTGATGCCGATTCCTAAAATCACTTCTATAAATTCCGGATGAAAAATAACTTCAGCTAAAACGCCTGCGATTTTTTTTTGATGGATCTGCACATCGTTTGGCCATTTGATCGTTGGATGTAAACCTTTGTTTTTAAGAATAGCGGCGAGACTGAATGCCATGACTTGGGAGAGTTGATTGATGTTTTTTGTAGAAGAAGGAATGTGGAAATAAAATGTACTGTAAATATTTACAGAGCGAGGAGAGATCCATTTCCTTTCGAATTGGCCTTTTCCTGCGGTTTGGTATTCTGCTGTAATGCAAGTGACTTTTTGTGGATTGAACTCTTTGCTATGCGCTTTAGCGTAACTATTTGTTGAGTCGATCGTATCTAGAAAGATGTCTTCAATTTCTAAATTTTTCATGATATGTTGTGATGATTATGTGGGATCCTCGGGTTTTATCGCGAATTGATTTTCGGCTCTTTCCGATCGTTTTTTGTTTGATGGCAATCAGTTTACTTGTGATTTCATCAATGACGATTGATCATAACGAATGGGAGACTGCTTATTTTTGGACGCCGCTTGTGAAAAGTCAAATGCGCTGGTTTTGTTTGGGTTGGGTTGTTTTTTTCGTATTTGCTTTTTTTGATTATCGAAACTTAAGAGATTTTAGTGTTTTTCTCTATATTGGGATTATCTTTCTTTTGATCGGTCTTTTTTTTGTGAATCCTATTCAAAATGTGCATCGTTGGTACCGCATTCCCGGAATTGCAAGTTATCAACCGTCGGAGCTTGCGAAGCTGGTTGTCATTATTGCTCTGGGATGGTTTTTGGAGAGAAAGGGTCGTTTTGTTGGAACTTTAGGGTCTGCTTGCCAGATGGGGTTGATTGCAGGCATTCCTTTTTTATTAATTTTAAAACAGCCGGATTTAGGGACTGCTTTGGTTCTGTATCCGATAGCGCTTTGTATGGGATATTTAGCCGGAGTTCATAGAGGCGTACTGCGCTCTTTAATGGGTTTTGGTTTGGTGAGTTTTGGTTTTGCTGCTTCTGTGTTTTTGGGGGTTTTATCGCATGAAAAAATGCAGCCCTTTTTTACAAAATTTATGAAAGAATATCAGTATGATCGCCTCAATCCGAATACCTATCATCAAAAGGCAGCCCAAACCGCCATTGCTATCGGCGGGGCGACGGGGACCGGATGGCATAAAAGCGAGTTTTCAGGCCGTAAGTGGCTACCTGCCGCTCATACTGATTCTGTCTTTGCTGCCTTCGGCGAAGAGTTTGGTTTTTTGGGACTTACATTCCTGCTGTTTCTTTTTTATGCTTTAATCTATTGTAGTTTTCAGGTGGCGGCAGCGGCAAGGGATGTGTTCGGGCGGCTTTTGGCGGCAGGTTTGGCAGCGTATTTAGCCATGCATGTATTGATCAATATCGCGATGATGTGCGCTCTTTTGCCCATATCGGGGGTGCCTTTGGTCTTTGTGACGTATGGAGGGAGTTCTCTTCTCACAACAATGGCAGCACTGGGTTTGCTTCAAAGTATTTATAGCAGAAGGTTTATGTTCTGATGTTTAGTCATACGTTTATTTTTTCTCCCGGGTTGTGGACAGGCGAAGGGAAAATTGTATTGAATATGGTGGAAGAAGAACTTTTTTTTGGGACGCATTGGTTTGTTCAAGATCCTGATTTTTCAGGTAAAGTGGCGTGCGCTCAAGAGATCCAGATTCAAGGATTCCCTGAGAATATGCGCAATGAGCTCAATTTTTATGGGTTTCAGGGAAAACATTTTTCTGTAGATATGGAAAACCAAAATGTAGGGCGTATCGTTGGTACTGGCGTTGTGGATGAAGATTCTATCTCTTGGGAGTTTCGAGGAAATTCTAATTTTGAGGGATTTGAGACATATCAAAGACAAGAAGATGGAAGCTATACGATGCGAGGCGAATATATTACAACGGATCAATTTCGTACGCAAATAGAAGCGCGTCTTTGGTTGCAATCAAAAGAATTGCCTCCTTCGGAGGGGCCTCAAAATGGAGACGATTTGTGAGTCGATGGATTGTTTGTAGTTTTGTTCTTTTGAGCGCTTGTGCATCGG
>CAYVDU010000256.1:0-2368 GCA_964450765.1 uncultured bacterium
ACATGCTTGTACATCGGAAAATTCAAGTGCATCATTGTCCAACATTGAATCGAGATGACCTAAAACTAAAAGCTGTTTCAGCACAACTTCTTGCCTTAAATTCAACTCCAAATGATTCTTCAATCGGGAAAAATGACGAATTACGCTGGGATGCTGATCTAATTCAATGGAAGAAAACTGATTTTTCGCGATCATACGGCAAATCCCACACTCTCATGGAATTTGCCAGGAATACAACAAAAAATTCAATGTTCTTTCATCGAGTGGAGCTTAACAAAAATCATTTGACGTTAGAAAAGAAGAGACTGTAGCCGCAAAGACGCCGCTCAATACAGACTGCCAAAAAGATCCCCCTGACGCCGAAACCAATAATACCGATCCTGTAGTTGCTTGTAAAACCCTTCGCGAATACTTATATCCGCACATTTCAGCACCTTTATCCACCGCATGTCCGGCTGTAGAACCCATCGCAGAACCAACACATCCTGCAAAACAACCTGCAATAGCACTCACAACAGGGTCGGTCCCTTTATAATACGCCACACTTACCCCAAGAAGTCCACCACGCACACCCCCTTCCAGACAACTCACAACAAGAGGCTTCTGTTTGGCATGATCTTCCAATGACAAAACAAAACTCAGTGCAATTTCAATAGGAAGCGCTAAACATGCGCTATCGCGGCCAACGTCACGAACAGAGGCTAGCCCATTCTGAAATACACCCAAATCCCCATGAAATTCTCTCAACATCTGACAAAGAGGCCTTCCTAATCCATCCAACTGCTTAGCTTGATCTCGTAAAACAACTCCTGCTGCAGACCTTAACGGTACTTTTGCAATCAAATCTAGATCTCCCATGCTGAGATCCATAGAATCCGCTACCTCCGCAACTCTCTTAGCAACGATTCCTACTTGATCATCCCATTTCAAACGTCGAAAAGCTGATTGCATCTGTTCTTGAGAACAATGAGACGCGCCCAAGACTGCAGATCCAACAACAGTTGCAAAACAAACATCATCAAATTTTACTGACATATCACCCTAAAAAATTAAGAAAGTTACATAAAACCCTTGAAAAAAACAAGAAATTGCAAGAGATTGAATAAGAAATTATAAAGGACCATATGTGTAATTGCTGCGCTTGGCTTTGCCCTTGTCTTTTTCCTTCCACATCTACATCTCCTCAGGAATCTAATCATTCAGCTCTATCACAACACAACAACCTAAGACATCTAAATCCCGACGAGAGAGATCGATCCAGGAGAATAACAACTCCATCTCTTCAGATCCTCAATTCACCCTTTGAAGGAGCCGCTTCTCGAATCCCACCTCCTACTAAACGACACACATATACACTTTCACCTCAAGGAAAGGTTCCTAACCTATTACAACTCCCCCCTCCACCTCTTCAATCAAACCGAGACTCTTCATCTCCGTGCTTTAGTCCCTCCGCTCCAACAAACTCTCCAGCTCTACATCCCTTCGAAAACCGCAACCATAGAACAGACTCGCCTCGCCAGAGACTCCCTAGCCCACTCCAACTCCCTCCGCCACCGAATGACACAATAACAAGCCCTTTGTCTCCATGCTTTAGCCCGATCAGCCCTCAAGTTCACACATCACACCCTTTCCCCCCGAGACAACCTCCTCTCCAGGATGCCGAGCAACAAGTTCATGTGCCAGACCTTACAGATGAATAATTGTGTAATGAACTAGAACCTGCAATAAATCCGGTTGTCCATGCGTTTTGGAAATTAAAGCCTCCAGTCACACCATCAATGTCTAAAATTTCCCCTGCAAAAAAAAGCCCCTCGCAACACTTACTCTCCATCGTTTTAAAATTCACTTCTTTTAAAGAGACGCCGCCACAAGTCACAAATTCTTCCTTGTGCGTTGTTTTTCCATTGACCGAATAACAATCTGCATGCAAACGTTCCGAAAGAAAATCCAACTCTTTTAACGAAATATCATTCAGCCTTTTCATGGCCAAAGACCCTAACCATAACTTCCAAAAATTCTTCGAAAAATGAAATGGATTTTCTGAAAACAAAGTCCGATCAGGCGCTTTACTTTTTAAGATTTTTAGAAAACCCTTTAATTTTTCCAAAGACATCGTTGGAACCCAATCAATCAGAAGATCTACGCAATATTGTTTTTCATATAAATAACGAGCAGCCCAAGCAGATAGTTTTAATACCGCAGGCCCGCTGAACCCAAAATGAGTGATTAAAAGAGGGCCTTCTTGAACAAAAGAAGCCCCACGAAGCGACACTCTCACTTTTTCAAAAGAAATGCCGCTCAATTCTTGCAAAGAAAAAGGAGCAACATTGAATGTAAATAAAGAAGGCACCGGCAATTGAATATGATG
>CAYVDU010000257.1:0-2363 GCA_964450765.1 uncultured bacterium
CTTGTCATTGAAATAGAATTAGATAATTATGGATTTGATTTTTGTTTTTAGACTTCATTTTAGATGGTGATAATTAGAAATATTGTCTGCCAATTTTTTAGCAATTTCTTGAGCGCGTTGTGAATTTTGTTCAAGTTTTTGAATATCTTCAATGGTTTTTTCGGGTTTCGTTTTGAGGATATAGCCTTCAATGATTTTTTTTAGAATGAACTGATCGATCCAATTGAGTGTTTCCTTCCCTTTGTAGGGATTTTTTTCTTTTGAGAAGTAGTCATGGAGAAGACTGCATATATTGAATGAAGGTTTTAGTAAATTTTTGAATGTTACTCTTTGTGTTTTTAAGATCTGTGCATGCTCGGGCGATAGTTGATAGTTAGTGCAAAGTTCATCAAGAGACTTTGAATTTGAAAATGTTTCTATAAATGCATTCCTTATGGCAATGCTTCTTGCTTTTTCTTGGAGTTGGCTGTCATTGAGTTGGTGATTTGGTGTTAAAAGAGTGATAAGACGGCTTGCTAAATAATCATTGACTTGAGCCTCGGTTTGTTTTTGATAGGTGGATTGAAGATATTGAAACGCTTGATAGGAAGCAAAGGCGGCTGTTGCACAAAGAGCCCCGATTAGGACTCCCTGTGAAAAGGGGGAGATGATCGAGTCAATAGAGTTTTGTTTAATTGAATTCATAACTACAGTATATTGCTGTTTTTTATTTAAGTGAATTTATTTTGTTTTTCTTTGTATTTTAATGTTTAGTATTTTTTTGTTTTTTATTTTAATTCTGTATAAATATTTTTACATTCTTGAATGAATTAAATGTCTATTGTTTTATTTCTTTTCGTGTTACAAGTATACCCGAAAATGATCCAAAAATTGTTTTTTGGACGAGTTCAAAGTGTCGCTTCGCGAAAAAAAAGTAAGAGGGTGTCTATAAAGTGAGGTTCTGTAAATTTGATGAATCTTATACTTTATAGAAACTCTCTGAGTGCAGGCCTCTGGTTTTGCGAATTATTTCTAAAAGCCGATTTTTGAATCATTTTCATTATTATCGAATTTTTTAACAAAAAGTAGATTCATGACATCATTTCAAGATTTGTTTTCCAATAAAGAAATTCTTCGAGCTATAGAAGAAGCAGGTTACAGTACTCCAACTCCCATTCAACAAAAAGCGATTCCCGAAGTGATTCGCGGTGCAGATCTTTGCGCTTCAGCTCAGACAGGGACAGGAAAAACGGCCGCTTTTATTTTACCATCATTACTCCGTCTTGCGCAACCATCGAAAGGACATCAGAGAGGTCCTCGGGTTCTGATTTTGGTTCCTACAAGAGAACTAGCTATGCAGGTAGCAAAAGAAGCTCAAAAATATAGTAAATACCTTCCTTCAGTAAAGGTTGTGACGATTTTTGGCGGAGCTTCATATGTAATGCAAAACCGAGATTTGTCTAGACCCTACGATATTCTTGTTGCGACACCGGGAAGACTCCTTGATCATTTAGAGAGAAAAAAGGTCGACTTTTCTCATCTGGAAGTTTTGATTTTGGACGAAGCGGATCGTATGTTAGATATGGGATTTATTCATGATGTAGAAGCGATTGCTTCGAGTACGCCGAAGAATAGACAGACACTCCTGTTTTCTGCAACTATGAAAAAAGGTGTTGCAAATCTTGCGAAGCGTCTTTTGAATCATCCTGTTGAAATCACTGTAGAAGCGGCAGTAATGCAGCGCCAGAACATTGAAGAGAAGATGTTCAAGGTCGATGGTCTTGAACATAAGTATCGATTGTTGGAGCAGCTGATTGCAAATCCGGAAATGAGTCAGGTGATTATTTTTACAGCAACCAAGAGACAAGCGGATCAATTAGGAGACAAGTTGATGCTTGCTGGAGAAGAGGCTGCTGTTTTGCATGGTGATATGAGACAGTCTCAGAGAATTAAGACAATTGGTCGTTTGCGCAATCAAAAAGTGCGCGTGCTTGTTGCGACAGATGTTGCCGCTCGAGGGATCGATGTTTCTACATTAACTCATGTGATTAATTTTGATATGCCAATGAGTCCGGAAGATTACGTTCATAGAATCGGAAGGACAGGTAGGGCGGGAGCTTCGGGGATTGCCCTTTCTTTGGTTTCAAGAAGAGATTGGCCGATGATTCGCCGCATTGAAACATATACTTCTAAGAAAATAGAGGCTCATACGATTGCCGGATTTGAACCTACGGAAAGAGATGCTTCTCCAAAAGGGCTTCAATCTCCTAAAAAGCACAAAAAAGGTCCTCCTCAAAGAAATAAGTTCAGACCAAGGAAAAACAGAAGGCCTTTCGCATAAAGAGGCTTTTGCTCAATTTTACTCTCGGAGCTTATAGAGAGAA
>CAYVDU010000258.1:0-2359 GCA_964450765.1 uncultured bacterium
AATCGCGGCACTTTGAATCAATCCCAATGGGTGCCTTTCAACTGGAACGGGTATACCCGTTCCAGTTGAAAGTCCTCTATATTTTTCTTTTTTTCTGCGCTTCTGCACTGATTCTGAAGCGTTTATTTGCCGGAACCCGATCGAAACAAAGAACTTTCAACTGGAACGGATATATACAAAACAAAATAGCTCATTTATGTCGTTTAAATAATTATTGATAATTTCTGAATAGCGCGAAAGCTATCAAAAATCGATAATCACAATTGGGTATGTATTGGAGTTATACCCAACAATCATCAAAGATCATCAAAAAAACTTAAGAAACAAACGAAGAATGTCTTGGTACGTCACAAAAACAAAAAAAGCAATTAACAGTCCTATAAAAGGAATAATCAGTTTTTCCATGGTTTTATAACGAAGAGAACGTCCTGTAACAACTTCGTACAGAGAAAACATGATATGACCGCCATCCAATACGGGAATTGGAAGCAAGTTAATCAATCCAAGATTCAAACTAATCACAGCCATCCAAAAAAGAGCTTCTTTAACTCCAACCATCCAACTTTGATGAACAACATGAACAATCCCTACAGGACCACTCATATATTTTGGATTCAAATCTCCCGAGAATAAACCTGTCAAAGTACGACCAGTATCTTCTAAAACACTTCCAAACTGATCCAGCGGGGAAGGATTATAAAGTACTTCTCGGTCCTTTAAAGGAATCCCTAAAACCAATTTTTTCTGGTTCCTTTCCAATTCTCCAAGCAATTCACCTCTTTTCTGAGGATCTTGGACACTCTTTTCAATCTCTTTCTTTGAATGGGCGAAATCCTTCATCAACTGTGATTTTTGAGAAGCAGACAAAGGAAGTTCCGTCAAAGGCTTTGGAGTAATAGGATTCAATAAATGCAAATCTCCGGCAGCAACAACCGGCTTGTCTGTGCCGATTGAAGAGACAATTGCATTTAAATCCTGCGATCCAAATTCCTCAAACTGAGAATCAGCATTTGTCCAAAGCGTCTTTTGAACAATTTTTGGATCTCGATCCACAATCATCAAAATGCGCCGTGTTTGCACTAAATCTAAAAACTCATAAGCGCTTGATACGAGCTGTCCATCAATAGCAACAATCCGATCTCCCTCTTGCAAAGGATAAAAATAAGAGCATCTTTCACAACTACTAAACGCCTTTATCTGATCCACTTCATCAATAAACCCGATACGCCCCTCTACAAAACACCCTGGAGAAAGGTTATAAGGAATAAAAAATAAGTCCTGGAAACGACCTTTAATCCCCGCTTCATGCTGCCAATCATCAATTTCCGCTTTTTCAATCACATTCAATTTCAAATCATCAATATGTACACGCGGTACCTTCGTTTGAAATATCTCTTGATTTCTTTCTACTGTCAAAAACGAGGTCGACTCATTCACTAAAGAACTTAACTGCTTGGAAGAAAATAAAACTTCGCCATCCACCCAAACCAAGCGATCCTTTGGCTGAAGCCCTATTTCTTTCGCAGATGCAGACGGCAACTTTTGATCGTAAATCAAATATTGCGCGGGAGACAAAACACCAATCGTCGATACTTTATCCTTCACACTTCTTGGATCTTCATAAGGCTTTAGCGTGTAATCAAAGGGCCGCGTTGCGCCTGAAACATAGTCTCTCGTATACCCCTGTAAACGAGCCGGACGATCATGATTCATGATCGAAGAAACCATCAAATCCCTAAAACCCTGAAAATCACGCCCTTCATACTTTTGAATGACATCCCCAGGACGAACTCCGTATTCATAGAGAGCAGATTTCGGATCTACCCATCCAATCCGATGTGTAAATTCTGCAAAATTTTTATCACGCCCCCCCGACAACCAAAGAACAGCAAATACAACAAGAGCAAAGAAGATATTCACAAGAGGACCCGCTAAAGCTACTTGAATTCTCTGCCACGGTTTTTTCCCATAAAAACCGTCTGGAATTCGAGAAGGATCAACCCCTTTTTCTCTTTGCATTCCGGCAATCCGAACATAACCGCCAAAAGGCAGCCAACAAATATGCCACTTGACTCCCTGAAATTCCCAAGTATAAATCGGTTTACCAAAACCAATCGCAAAAGCCTCTACTCGCATCCCTTGCCGTCTTGCCACCCAATAGTGACCTAACTCATGGATGAAGACAAGAAAACCCAACCCTAAAACAGCAAAAACGGCATATAAAATACTTTCTATCATGAATACGAGTTCCAAGATTTTTTCCATCAGGATAGCAAATTAAGACGCAGCCGTCAATCGATACTGAATATACCCGTTCCAGTTGAAAGGCACCCATTGGGATTGATTCAAAGTGCCGCGA
>CAYVDU010000259.1:0-2345 GCA_964450765.1 uncultured bacterium
AAAATAATCCCAAAAATCGACGAACCCTGAATTTTGCAACTGCCTCTTTATTCAATATTTCTCCGTCCACACATAAAATTAAAGAAAACTCCACCCCAATTTGCAATGCAGGGAAAACGACGTGGGGACATACTCAATATGGAGGACCATGCCCTCCCGATCGAGAACATCGATATTTTTTTAAACTATATGCCTTAGATACAATGCTAAAAATCCCAACGGGAGCAACAAAACAAGACATTGAAAAAGCAATGAAAGGGCACATCCTAGCACAAGCCGAACTCATCGGTCTTTACGAAAAAAAGAAATAATACCCATGGAAAGCTATCTTACTCACGGACACTACGACCTCTTTACTCCCGACGGCTGGATCACAAAATTAGAGCAATTGGATCGTCATCGAAAACTAGCGACCGTAAAAATTGAAGGAATTTCCCCTGCCTTTGTTGGATTTGACATAGAGAAAGATCTCATTTTTTTTAATCTTAAAAGTACGCTTGCCCAACTTGGACTTCACACAGTTACACGATCTATCGAAATGGATCGTGAAAATCATACCGCATACGCTGTGATTGAATGCATCGCATTTGGTTTTTTAGCAATAGCCATGCTCGATCTTCTCTCAACCGGCGCTTATATCGGCAAACTCTTTGCTGCAGATGAAAGAAGACGTGTGCGAGATCCAGATTATCTCATCCGCCTTTTCGGAAGATCCGATCGAAAAGGAAGACCCCTTCTTTCTCTAGGCGGACTCGAAGGGAGCGGAGAACTTATTTTAGAAAAGAATCGAGGACGAACGATCGCTTTTTTAGCGGTTCGTGAAGGAACCCTTGTTTACGATATGAATATCTATGGATTTCTTCCAACCCTTGCAAAAGCTCTATGCAAAAACATATCGCAAACAAGACAACTTTTGCACCTTCACCAATATCAAGAAAAAAAAGCACCCCACATCGTAAAAGACAATGAAATTCTCCTTGTTCGTACAGCACCGTTACATATCCGCACTGTATACGCTCGCGTTGTCGACACGCTTCTTCCTCCCGGTTTTCATCATACAAGCGCAAACATTTTACAACCCGATACCTTTGCCTCCGGAGATATCTATGAGCTCTACGGAAATAGCAACCAAGCTCTCGATGATATTCCCTTAGAATTCTACACTCTTGAACCACACCGCGAACACGTATTCTTTTCAGATAGAGATCAACTCATTGCAGCCCTTGAAGATCCAAAAGCATTGTTTAACGCATTTATGAGTGCGCCAGGATCTCAGCATGATTTATCCGCCATTTTTGTCGTTAAAGGAACGCAATTAAAAAGTCTTACAGCAAAAGATTGGATTATACGAGAATCTTTTAAGTACGAATTTCCCGGTCTTGTCCATCCTTCCCGTCAAGCGTTGGTAGCTGAGAAATATATCGAACAGCAGCCTTCTTTTCCCTTCTTAAAAGCCATTGAAGATGGACTGATCACCTCTCAAGGAATTTTGCTATCGCGCCATTTTCCAACACCACTTTTAAAGAGATTGCTGCTCAACGACCTCATAGGAAGATGTTTAAAAAGAATCTATTTTCAATATCCTTCTCGCACACATGATGGATACTTCTCCCACGAAGATCGCGCATTTCTTGTCGATCTTGCGAAATTCGGCATTCCTGTCTACTGGGTTGATGAAACATCAAAGCAAATTTTGCAATACGTCCACAAACCCAATCACGATTCGGGAATGTTTGTTCCCTTAAACCTTGTAGAAGACTTTCGCAAAGCAACGATGTTTGGAGTGTACGGATCCAATCTTCAAGAAGGAAATTTTGAAAAAGAACTGACAGAGCTTCTTCTTGGAATTCTTTCTATGCGAGAGATCATGAATCATCCTCTTCTTTGTAAAACAACGCCTCTTGCTCTTGTCACAGGAGGAGGCCCTGGTGTCATGGAAGTAGGAAACCGCGTCGCAAAATCCGTTGGGTTTCTATCGTGCGCGAATATCGTAGACTTTCGCAATAAAGACAAAAGCGTTGTCAATGAACAAAGACAAAATCCATACATTGAAGCGAAAATGACGTATCGTCTAGATCGTCTTGTTGAAAGACAAGCTGAATTTTACCTAGACTTCCCCATCTTTTTACCCGGCGGCATCGGCACAGATTTTGAATACACACTGGAAGAAGTTCGCATCAAAACAGGAGCAACGCCTGCCAATCCGATTCTTCTTTTTGGCAATGTCGAATATTGGAAAGAAAAAATCACTTCCCGATTTCAAATCAACGCTAAAACAGGAACCATTAAGGGATCTGAATGGGTCAGCAATTGCTTTTACTGTATTCAGAGTGCAAAACAAGGCC
>CAYVDU010000260.1:0-2313 GCA_964450765.1 uncultured bacterium
CAAAAAAGTCTCATATTTTAGGGGTAGAACATCTTGAAAACATCAGTCATTATTTAAAAAAAAAGAAAACGTCATCCTTCTTGCAAATCACCAAACGGAAGGAGATCCCCAACTCATTTCCATTCTCCTTGAAAAAACGCACCCAAGAATCGGGGAATCGATCATTTATGTTGCTGGAGAAAGAGTCGTAACGGACCCCCTTGCAATCCCTTTCAGTTTGGGCTGCGATCTTCTTTGCATCTATTCTAAGCGCTACATTGACCATCCTCCTGAAGAAAAGGCGGAAAAGCAACTGCATAATAAAAAAACAATGACCTTAATGAGCCGTCTTTTAGAAGAAGGAGGGAAGATAATCTATGTTGCGCCCAGCGGCGGTAGAGATCGACGCAATGCGCAAGGACACATTGAAGTTGCTCCTTTCGACCCTGACAGCATTGAGATGTTTTATCTCATGGCGCATCTTGCCAAAACGCCAACGCATTTCATTCCCTTCACTCTTGCAACGCATGATCTACTCCCGCCTCCGGAAACTGTCCAAATCGAACTTGGAGAAAAAAGGATTGCAAAAAGATCTCCCATCCACCTCGCTTTTGCTCCCTCCTTCAATATGGAACACCCTTCATTTGTCAAAGAAAAAGACAAAACAACACGCCGCTCGATGAGAGCTAAAGCCATTTGGAATATTGTCCACAACACCTACAAAACACTTGAGAAACTATGATCAAACTTACGGTACTTGCTATGACATCTTTTGCCTCCACCCTCATCTCATCTGCTCCCTATACAGAAATCAAAGACCAATCAGAGCTTCCTTTTCTCTCATCAGACCTTAAAGAAAGAAAAATTGGGAAAATTGCCCTTAAAAATGGATTGCAAATTCTTCTGATCTCCGACCCTCAAGCAGATCTTTCCTCCGTTGTTGTTTCCGTCGGAGCCGGGTCCTGGAATGACCCTTCAGAATATCCCGGAATGGCGCACTTTTGCGAACACATGCTTTTTATGGGCACAGAAAAATATCCGGACACCAATGATTTTTTTGCTCAAGTATCCAACTTTGATGGAACAACCAATGCATTTACGGCTCCGGATAAAACCGTTTATATGTTTTCTTGTCACGAGAAAGGATTTGATTTGCTTCTAGACCGCTTTGCCCACTTTTTCATCGATCCTCTTTTCAATCCATCGAATATCGCACGGGAAATGCATGCTGTAGATCAAGAGTTCGCACTCCAAAGAGAAAATGACGGCTGGCGCGAATACATGGTTTTCAAGGAAACTGCCAATCCCAACCACCCCATTCGACTTTTTTCCACAGGGAACTCAAAGACACTCGCCAACATCCCCCAAAGCGCATTAAAAAATTGGCATAAAACGCATTACGGCGCAAACCAAATGCGCGCAGCCATCTACTCTCCCCTACCGCTAGAAACTCTCAAACAAATGGCTGCCAATGCTTTTGAAAAAGTGCCCGCGCTCCCGCACCCCACTGAAATCACCAAAGGCCCTATTGTCGCAGACTCGCAAAAAGGGCATCTTATTTCCATTCAACCGATCAACCGCTGCCAAACTCTTTCCTTAACATGGGAACTTCCCTCTCATCTGGCGATCGATGATACAAAATCAGCGGACCTTGTCGCCTACGCACTTCAACGCGGTCAATCTCATAGTCTTTTACAAAAACTGAAAACATTAAAACTTGTCGATGACCTTCACGTTCGTGTCGATAGACAAATGTGCAAAACCAACGCATTTTTTGAGATTACAGCCGAACTTTCAGATCTTGGAATGAAACATAAAGAAGAAGTGATCACCTTTATTTTCCAAGCTATCGAAGGCCTCAAAACATCCTCAATTCCACTCTCTTTATTTAATGAAAGAAATGCAATTACCAAACTCAATTACCAATATCAAAATCGAATCGACGCATTTGAATACATCTCTTCCATAGGAAGATCTCTTGCCAATGAAGACCTTTCCTCCTATCCTCAAAAAACTCTTCTTGGTACAGAATACAATCCTAAAACCATCGAAGATGTCCTAAATTGCCTTTCTTCTAAAGAATGTAGCTTTATTCTTTTAGCACCTCAAGATATCCAATACGACAAAAAAGAAAAATGGCTGCAAGTACCCTACACCGTCCAACCCATCTCAAATGATTGGATTGCAACATGGGATCAAGTCAAACCAAATCCCGACATCCGTCTTGCCAATGCTAATCCATTCATACCGACCCGGCTCGAAACATTGGCCGATCCATTACTAGGAGAAAACCCTATATGTATTGCCGAATCCAATTTCGGGAAAGCGTACTAT
>CAYVDU010000261.1:0-2308 GCA_964450765.1 uncultured bacterium
TTGTGGCCTTAGGCACTTTGCAAAAAATTGAATCCAACGGAAAAAGGGCAAATTTGGCGCCAAATGGAGTTTTGCAACTTCCTCTTTAGGAAGGCATATGGATTTTAATGATCAGGCAGATATATTAGCGCAAAAAATTCGACATTGGACGATTACCGCCAATGGCCGTAGGATCAAAGATGCTTCGATTGAAGAGTTTTATCAGGCTTTTTGTTCTGTGTTAAGAGAAGAAGTGATGGTGAATTGGACCGCTTCTTTGGATACGGTCGAATATCATAAGGCAAGAATGGTTTATTTCTTGTCGATGGAGTATTTGCCGGGACGTTTCTTAAAACACAATATCTTAAACATCGGCGCTCAAGAATTGATTGATGCAGTTCTTAAAAAATTAGACCGTAATTTTGAAGACCTTGTCGCTTGCGAATCGGACGCGGGCTTAGGAAATGGAGGTTTGGGTCGGCTTTCTTCTTGTTTTTTAGATTCTTTAGCCACTTTGCAATATCCTGCTCGCGGCTACGGTTTGCGTTATCAATATGGAATTTTTGAACAAGAAATTTGGGAAGGAAGTCAAGTGGAGCGGCCAGATTGTTGGCTGTTGAATAATAATCCATGGGAGTCAAGAAGGGACACGTTGGCCGTGAATGTTCATTTCCGAGGAACTCCAGTTGCTGCAAAAAATAGGCATGGCGACGAAGTATTTCTTTTGGAAGATTTTGAAGAAGTGCGTGCTTTGCCTTATGACACTCCTATTATTGGATATAGCCATACTCCTAATTATTCTGTTTTGACACTAAGGCTTTGGTCGACGAAAGAATCTCCGCGTAATTTTCAGCTTCAAAGATACAATGCAGGGTTTTTGGAAAATGCAGCCGAAAACACTTCTTTGACAGATGTTTTATACCCAAATGACAATACGGAATTGGGAAAAAGAGTGCGTCTAAAGCAGGAATTTCTCTTGGTGTCTGCATCCTTGCAGGACATGATTCGACGCCATTTGCGCGTGTATGGGGATATGTCTTCTTTTAAAGATAAAATTCGCATTCAAATCAACGATACGCATCCGGCTTTAGTTGTTGCTGAATTACTACGTGCTTTAACGAAGAATTATGATGTTTCTTGGAGTGATGCGTGGGATATTTGCCAGGCGTGTTGCAGTTACACAAATCATACGGTGTTGAAAGAGGGTCTTGAAGAGTGGAATGAGGGGAGATTGAAAGAGCTGCTCCCTAGACAATTGGATGTGATCCGGAAATTGAATTTACAGTTATGCAATCAAGTGAGGCTTCGTTTCCCGGGAGATGAAGAAAAGGTTCGTCGCATGTCGATTTTGGAGATGGGCCAAGTTAAGATGTCTCATTTAGCGATTTTTGGATCTCACAAGGTCAATGGCGTTGCCGCATTGCATACGCATATTTTAGAACATCGTTTATTTAAAGATTTTTATGAAATGTATCCGGATAAGTTCATCAATGTAACAAATGGAGTTACGCATCGAAGATGGCTTTTAGATGCAAATCCAGAGCTTTCTCAATTGATCTCAAAACGGATTGGACAAGAGTGGATTTCTGATTTTTCACAAATTTCAAAGCTTTCTCATTTTGCAGCTGATCCAGAAACACAAAAAGAATTTTTACAGGTGAAAAAACAAAAAAAGATTGAACTGCTGCAGTTCTTGAAAAGAGAAAATCCTTTAAGAGATGCTTTGGGGAAAATGATGCCTTTGTCCATTTTAGTGGATGAAAACGCCCTTTTTGATGTGCATATTAAACGAATGCATGAATATAAAAGACAGCTGATGAATGCTCTGCATCTTGTGATGTTGTACCACGATTTGAAGGCGGGAGTGAAAAGAAGAGTGCCTCGTCTTGTGATCTTTGGAGGGAAGTCTGCTCCAGGCTATGAGAGAGCTAAGCAAATTTTGCGTTTGATTGCGGCGATTGCAAGAAAGTTTCGAAAAAGTAATGGAGTTGGTCATTTTATCAATGTTGTCTTAGTTGAAAATTATAATGTTTCTCGAGCGGAAAAGATCATCCCGGCAGCAGATTTGTCTCAGCAAATTTCAACAGCTGGATGGGAGGCTTCTGGAACGGGGAATATGAAGTTATCGATCAACGGAGCTCTGACAATCGGAACCGAAGATGGAGCAAATATTGAAATGAGAGAAGCTGTGACGGATCGGTTTTGGCCCTTTCGATTTGGAGCAACAGCGCCGCAGAATGAATTGCCGTACAATCCGTGGGATGTTTATTTAAAAGATGAGTTGATTCGGTTGACTCTTGATTCTTTGAAAGAAGGGGAGTTTTCCGAA
>CAYVDU010000262.1:0-2293 GCA_964450765.1 uncultured bacterium
GGTCACATTTTGGATCATCGTCAACTCTGTTTGTAAAAGTTGCGCTTTGGACAATTCTAAATTGGCTTCTGCTTGACGGACGCCGTTTTTGTAATAAAAGCCATCAAAGATCGGGAAGTTTAAAGAGAAAGCTGCAATCCAGTGCATGTGTTTCTCTTGGATTCCTTTCTGAAACCAATAATGACCAGTATCTAACGTACTTTTAAGGACCGGCAAGGGAGCTCTTTTAGCGCTAAGCACGAGAGCTTCTTTGGATCTGACGTTGGCTTGAGCGGCGAGTACATCCTGTCTTTGATTTTGGGCCATTTCAACAAGAGCGTCGACACTTTCTAATAATGGATTAGCATCGATTTCTTGAGGAAGAGGTTGTACTTTAAAGCGGGTGTTTGCAGGAAGTCCTAAATCGACTGCCAATTGCGCAAAAGAGTTTTCTACATATTGTTTTTGTGTGGTGAGATTGATTCTTGCTTGTAAAAACTGCGTTCTTGCCGTTGCGACATCGCCAAGAGCAGCAAGCCCCAGGGAGAATCGTTCATTGGCTGCATCTAAAGACATTTGGGCATTGGCAAGATTGGCTTCATTGGCCTCCATCGCTGCAATCTGATATAGATAGGTGTAATAATCATCCATGACGTTTTGGATGATGGTTTGGAGTTCCTGGTTGTGGGTAAGATCTGCATAATAAAGAGCTTCTTTGGCAGCTAAAGCAGCGGAGCTTCTTTGTCCAAAATCAAAAAGGGTGTAGGTCAAAATGACGTCAGGGCCCGCCTGTGTTGAATAAAATGTTTGAGCGCCCTTCAGAGCGTTATTGACTGCAATGCTCGCTGAAGATGTGACTTGACTTGACGATGTGGCTCCGCCATTTGATGGGAAGCTCCCTTTTTGTCTGAAGTAAGAACTGCTGCATGTGACTTCAGGATAAAATTGGCTCATAGATTGCCCGTAGGATGCCGCTGCTGCAACGGCTTGCGCCCAGGTTTGTTTGGTCATCGGATTATTTCGTAAAGCAATATCAATCAGCTCTGCAAGATTCAGCTCGCCTTCTCCAAATGTTGTTGGCAGCATCGTCTGGCAATAACGTGATGAGATCAGGCGATTGCCTTTCATCGGCGTCCAGGACGAATATGGAGTGTCAGGAGCAAATGACAATGGATCTGCGGCATCGTGAACACAGCCCGACATAAATAATGTAGATATTAGAATAAATGAGGTTTGTTTTATTTTTGTGCGCATTCATTTTGTCTAATAAGTGAGTCTGATTTTTTGCGCAATGATTCGATTTTTTTATAAAAATATTTGTATGTTGAAAATAATCTGAGAATTCAGTTCTTGTATAGGAAAAACAAAGTGCGAAAGATCGCAAGTGTGGTACGGAAGATAGAATTTTATCCTATCGCTGATTCAGGCAACTTATATATTCGTCTATTATTTGCCACAGGTAAGATCGTCCAAACGTTCTGCTTTTGAATGCTGAGATCTTAATGTAAAAAGTAGTTTCTCATGCTTTGTTAAAAGATGTGTTAGTTTATCTTCGATTTTTGATAATTTATTTTGATCTGAAAGGTGGGTCATTATTGCTTTCATTGTTAAATTGTGGTCTACGCCATGACCTTTTCCTTTGTTGTTGGTATGGGCAATTTCATGAATCATTGTATCGACAATACATCTGCGAACGCTCTCTATCCGTTGAGCATCAGGATGGCCTAGAGGATTCACCAGCACACATGGATATGGAGCTGGTATCATGATTCCATTACATTCTGTATCAATTAAGATACCCGCGCGGTATTGTCTAAATGTACTATGGTCGTATCCAGGTAATCCGCTTTTATCTACAGCCTCTTTCATTTCATGAAAAATAGAAGCTATTCCAGCAAACAATTCTTGGCTTTCTTGAGTTAAAGGAAAATGGCCTTTCGTGTTGTTAACAAATACTTGCCAGTCAGAAGGGCATTGAACGGGAGTAATATCAGCTGATCTTGCTATTTCTGTATCTAAGTCCTCAATTCGAATCGTTTTCGGAAGTTCTGATTCTCCTGACAGATGATCTTGTAAAAGAAGAGTCCAGTTGCCGACTTTTTGTCTTCCTTCCACGAATCTCTTTAGATTTTCTTGTTTTCTCCTCAAGGTTTCTTGTTTTTTTTGTTGAAGGCGTCGGGAGAACTCTTTTCTCACTATATCAAGCTCAAATGTCTTTCGAAAGGTTCGAAGAAATTCTTGTTGGATAGTTCTGTTTTTCTTGTCACTATTAGAGAGATCTATAAATCTTTTCCGTAGAGATCGAGAAAGTCTT
>CAYVDU010000263.1:0-2293 GCA_964450765.1 uncultured bacterium
GAGAGCCGACGGATCTTTACTTCGTTTTTATGATAATAGTTGCGTGATCATTGATGATAAAAATAACCCTAAAGGCACGCGTATTTTTGGACCGATTGCAAGAGAGGTTCGAGATGTTGGGTTTGCAAAGATCAGTTCTTTAGCTCCTGAGGTGATTTAATGAGCAAGTGGATTAGAAAAGGAGATCGCGTTCTCGTGGTCGCCGGAAATAGTAAAGGAAAATTTGGCGAGGTTCTCTCTAGAGCGGGGGAAGCCGTCCTTGTACAAGATGTGAATGTTCGAAAGAAACATATGCGGCGTACTCAAGAAACGCAAGGCGGACGTATTATTCAGATGGAAATGCCGATTCATATTTCCAATGTACGCCTTTGCAATAAAGAGGGGCAGGCACTTAAGGTGCGAGTTCGCGTAGGGAAAGATGGCGTTCGTGAATTGGTTTCTGGGAAAAAAGGCTCTGAAACTGTATATCGCTCAATCAAAAAGGTTTAGGATAGAACATGTCAAGATTATATAAGAAATTTAGGGAAGAAATACTTCCAGAGCTTAAGACTCGACATCCGAACCGCAATGTGATGGCTCTTCCAGCAATGAAGAAGCTTGTCATAAGCATGGGGCTTGCAGAAGCTTTAAAGGATAAGAATGCTCTTCAGGAGCATAGCGAAGAGTTGAAAATGCTTTCAGGACAAAAACCTGTTGTTACTCGATCAAAAAAGGCGATCTCTAATTTTAAATTGAGAGAAGATCAGCCGATTGGATTGATGGTGACTCTTCGAGGCAAAAGAATGTATGATTTTTTGGATCGCTTTTGTCACATTGTGGCTCCTCGCATTCGAGACTTTCGAGGGTTTAATAGGAAGGGCGATGGCAGGGGGAATTTTAGCTTTGGTCTAGAAGATCAGCAAGTTTTTCCTGAAATTAATCTTGATAAAGTAAAAAGAACACAGGGAATGAACATCACGGTTGTAACTTCAGCAAAAAGTGACGAAGATTGTATCGAGCTTCTGTCTCTTTTAGGTTTCCCGTTTAAGTAGGAGAATAGGCATGTCTTTTAACGATCCGATCGCAGAGCTTTTGACGAAGATTCGCAATGCGAAAGATGCTCAGCATCGCTTTGTTGATTTGAGCTATAGCAAAATGAAAGTGAAAATTCTTGAGCTTTTGAAGCATCATGGATTTATTGAGAATTTTTTGGTGAATGAGCAGCAGTTTAAAATGCGTGTATTTCTTCGCTATACTAAAGAGAGAGGTTCGGTCATTCGAGGACTCAAGCCGTCTTTATTTAGGATACAACCAAGTTCCTCGTGTTTTGAATGGTACTGGAATTGCGATTTTATCAACTCCACGAGGTATTGTGGATGGCGAAACAGCTAGAAACTTAAAGGTTGGCGGAGAAATTCTCTGCACCGTTTGGTAATTGTTTGAGGGGAGAGTATGTCAAGACTTGGAAAGATGCCGATCTCTTTGCCAAAAGGAGTAGAGATTAAAGCAGCAAAAGAAGGAGCTTTGGAAGTGAAAGGACCGAAAGGTTCTTTGCATTTGCAGTTGCCTGTTGGTCTTCAGTTAAAAGTAGATGGACAAGCAGTTTCTTTGGAGCGTAATGAAAGTGTTTTGCCGGAAAAAGCGGTACATGGGCTATATCGATCGCTGCTTAAAAATTGTGTGTTGGGAGTTTCCGAAGGGTTTGAAGTTAAGCTAACTCTGATTGGCGTTGGATACCGGGCGAACGTGCAAGGATCGATGTTGGATTTGCAGATTGGTCTTTCTCATCCGACACAAATTCCAATTCCTAAATCTTTACAGGTGACTGTGGATAAGGGAACCTCGATTGTCATTAAGGGTTCCAGTAAACAAGAAGTGGGACAATTTGCTGCAGCTGTGAGAGCGAAAAAACCTCCTGAGCCTTACAAGGGCAAAGGAATTCGATATGAGAATGAGTATGTCCGCAAGAAAGAAGGAAAAGCAGCGAAAGGGAAGGCTTAAGAGTTATGGATAATTCTCAAAGAAAACGGGATAGATCTAGAAAAAGTCGTATTATGCGAGTTCGAAAACACGTACGTGGTTCGGAAACAAAGCCAAGGCTTACAGTTTCTAAGACGAATGCGCATCTTTATGCACAGATCATTGATGATGTACATGGCGTAACTTTGGCAGGAGTTGGTACTCTTTCTAAGGAAAATCAGTCGGCATCTTTGAATCGAAAGTCAAAAGCGTCTGCGCGCCGAATTGGCCAGCAGATTGCCGAGCTTGCTAAAGCAAAAAATATCGAAACTGTTGTTTTCGATCGTGGCCGTTA
>CAYVDU010000264.1:0-2290 GCA_964450765.1 uncultured bacterium
AGAGAGTCATTTTTTGGTAGATGCCATCTAGATTCTGAGGAGTTTCCTTGGAGTTGTGATATGATAAAACGAATTGGACTTCAGGATTGTTTTTGAGTATTTGGTGTAAAAAGAGGGGATCTAAATCGTATTCAAGGTCGCAAAAAGAAGGCTGTAATGAAAGTATTTTCTGAATGAAGTTTTGTTGGTTTTCATTGTTTCTTTGAAATTTTCCTCCATGAGCCTCGCTTCTTAACGTGAGCATGACTCTTCTTTTAGATGTTTTGAAGAAAGAAGCGACGTCCGCCAAAGAAAGATTTTCTATGAGATCAAGACGGAGCTCAATGCCGTAATCAAGAGGAATGTCATTTAATGATTCTTTTAGATTAGAAGTGGATACAAAAATAGGAGGTGTGGATGTTTTATTGAAGTAATCCATCGATGTCCTTTAATGAACAGGATTTGCAGGATTGCTAGCAGCGGGATAAGAAGGATGATGGAATTAAAAAAATCATCTTTCTTATCCTGCCGCTAGAGATCCTGCAAATCCTGTTCATTGATTATTTTTTCATGTGGCCTTGTAGGACTTCAAACGCTTTATGATAGTTTGGCTCTTGTGTGATTTCAGGGACGAGCTCTATGTAAAGAACATGATCTTTTTCATCGAGTGCAATGAGAGATCGAGCTAATAAACCTCCAAGTGGTCCATCTTGCATGAGAAGACCATAGGATTTTCCGAATTCTTTATCTCGCATCATCGAGAGAGAAAGCACATTGTGGACATTTTCAGCTTCGCAAAATCGTTTTTGGGCGAAAGGAAGATCTGAAGAAACTGTAATAAAGATAAAATTTGGATTTTTTTTTGCAAATTCATTGATGTGCTTTGTCATGGTTGCGCATACGCCAGTATCCAAGCTTGGCACTGTGGCTAAAAGTTTTCTTTTTCCGTGGAATTCTGTCAGAGAACGATCTTTAAGTTCTTTATCTACAAGCTTGAAATCAGGAGCTTTCGTGTGGATTTGAGGTAGATTTCCCATTAAATGAATGGGTTTTCCTTTAAAGTTTGTTTGGGTCATGTTGAACTCCTTTTTTTTAAAATTGTACTTAGGATTTTTCTTTTTTTGCAATGCCGCAATACCCTGTCATTAGGCTTTTACAAAAGTGAAATGAGAATTGTTTAGGAATGTTTTTTGTGCAGAGCATTTTAAAAAGTGGGAAGGAAAATGAAGGTTTCAGGCCAATTAGTGTTTGGATAGAGAGTTTATTTTGATTGCATAGTTGATGCATTTCTTGGGGTTTGATGAAAAGAGAGTAAACGTGCATGTTTTTAGGTGTATTTTTTACAAACCATTCCACTCCCTTAATGATCATGAAGTAACTGAGAAGATTTCGGTTGAATGTGTGGAAAAGAAATAAGCCGCCTTGTTTTAGGACGCGGCTTGCTTCTTGAATCAGTTTTAAAGGGTCTTCGACGTGCTCTAGAATATCCATTGCACAGACCACATGGAATGACTCTTTTTCAAAAGGGAGGTTGTATGCATTGGCGTGAATGTAAGAGACTGTATTTGTTTTGTCGTGTTTTTTTGCGATTTTCAAACTTTTTTCAGAAAGATCGATTCCTGTGACGGTATGACCTTCTTTTGCAAGGGTATTTGTTAAAAATCCTCCTCCGCAGCCAACGTCAAGAACGGAAACTGGTTGGGGAAATGCATGTTTAATTTCTTTTAAGATCCATGGGTTTCGGATGGCATTTTCTGCTCTTAAAAGAGCGATTGGATGATTGAATGCGTGATACCAGTCTTCATTGAGATCATCGTAAAAACTGTTATTTATTGTTGTATTGCCGGTTTGTTTTTCCATACAAAATTCCAAAAAATGACCTGATAGAAAAAGAAAAGAACCATCATGCCAAATTGTAGCTTTAAAAAAAGAAATAGTTTTTCCGGTCGATTGAGCCATTGAAGAACCCAAGGACTGACATCTGCATTTTGAGTCACTGGCCAGATGAATCCGGCAGAGATGAGTGTGATTGGATGAAGAGTAAAAAGGAGTGCGTGGAGCCAGTTTTCGGATCTTGAACAATGAAATTTATGCACAAATTCATCTTTTGTTACAAAAATCGTGGAAAAACAAGCAATGGCTGAGTAAATGCAGAGAGTTTGTGTGGAAAAGGGGACAAACAAGACAAATCCCATGCACACAATCACAGAGAGGGTGTCAAGAGGGTGTCCGATTTTTTCCCAGGTTGGCAGACCTCTTCGTATATGGAAGTAGCCCTCATCGAATATCATGATGATGGCTTGGAGAATGA
>CAYVDU010000265.1:0-2266 GCA_964450765.1 uncultured bacterium
GTTGGGCGGGGTCAGGCCGTTTAAGGTATTGCAGGGTCCAAACCATGTTTGAATGGCTTGAACGACACTGAATACCATTGGTTTTGTTCGATCGGCAATAAAATCGCAATCTGTGATGGGTCCATGTTTTTGTTCATTATGCGAGCCAAGGAATCGAAATATGGGAATGGGTAGGTTATTGATGGCAAAAGATTTTGCAGAATTGTCGTGTTGTAGAATGATGAGATCGAAATCCAGGAGTTGCTTGACGTGGTCTAGGGAAGGCTGTTTTTCAAGAGAGTATCCGCGAAGCCATTGCTGGAAGCGGGGCAGATGATCATTGAAAGTGGTGACTCTATGGCCCATTTGTCGGAGGTTATGCGCGGCGATATGAAAAATCAATCCGTCGCCAAGTCCTTGGGCTGTGACAATACCAATATTACTCATAGTGTTTAGTTTGGAAGTAAAAAGCTCTTCCGGATAAGGGGGCTAGATTAAATGAAAACTGGGCAGAAGAAAAGACTTTTTCTTCGCAGAGCTTTGTCATCACATCGATCGCAGTTGTTTGCATGATCTCGGGAACTTCGATGGTTTCTTGAATGGATTCTTTGGAGAAATTGATGGCGAGTAGTTGAATGAGGCCGCTGGAACCTAGCTGATGCAAAAGAAGAAGTGTTCCCGGATGAGGAGATTGGATGACTGCGAGAAGACGGCCCCTTGCAATATTAGTTTCGTTTCTTGCGGCTAGAATTTTGCTGAGCTGCGATGAGAAGGATGCTGCATTGGTTTGTTGGATTGGCAGGCTTGGGTACAGACAATTTGGATTTGATTCGGTAATGTTGAAGGGGGTTGTCGTTTGGGGTGTGATCGCTCCTAAAAGATCTTCTAAAGAAACAGAAAAGATTCCTGGTTGGTGTGCGTAGGTGAATGCTAAAAGAAGGTGGAGTTGTTTAATTTTATCGACGTTGTTTTCAAAGCTTTTAAGATTTAAGGATCTGCCACAATAATCGATCCATGTAGTCATTGGGAGTCTGTCCGAGAGTTTTAAACGTAAGAGATCTTCTTTCAATAGTTTTTGTTTTAAAAGTTCGCCTGTGATTTGTTCTTCAAAGTAATGAAATTTTTTCTTTGGAGATTGAGCGAGCTCCATCCAATCGCAAATATGAGGTTCGAAGGGTTGTAAAACGTGGACTAGGTTTTTTAATGGAACGGAATTGTCTAAAAAAAGACGATAGATCATTCGAAGAGCTTCCGCATTTTGAGCAATCAGAGCATGCAAAAGTGCAGGTGAAGTTGCGCTGTCAATGACGAGATCTGTGGGAGCGTTTACAATAGAGCGTATTGTTCCATCGCTTGTTAAAGTGCTAAAAGCGCCGATTTTTCGAATCCATAAGGCGAGAGTTTCTTGTGCAAGAAGAGGAATGGCTCCGTCGAGTTTTAGCATTTGATTGCCTAATTCAAAATGCATTCCTAAAACATTGCCCGCCGCAAGACGATATGCAGCGAATGAAGGTGATAACCAGGACAGGCAAGGGTTGTTTTTTTCTTGCTTGAGATATACCCAGCGTCTTGTTTTTCCATCAATGCCTGTGATGGGAGCTGTCGCATTCCAATCACTTTCTTTCATGTAAGGGGTGAAGTGTTCAGGGATGTAGCCAAGACTGTGGAGTTTTTGGATGGAAAGCCAGGGGATGTTTGTTTCTTTTTGTTCTTGTGGAACTGAAGGAAGAAAGCGCCAGTCTTTAGGATCGATTTCTATGAGATGAAATAAAGAAGGGTAGTCTTTCTTATTTTGGATTGCCTGTTGAAAATCATTTCCCATAGGGATCGAGTTTCCAATAAGATCTCCTATGAAAGAAAGTTTTAATCTTTGTGCTTTTTCTTGGATGCTTTCCCATGTAGGTTTCCATAACGGGTTCATCACAAGATGTTCTTTAGTTTGTAAATTTTTAATGTAAATGGCTTGGAAGCCTATGTTTTTAAACAGTTGCCAGATTTCGATATTATCTAAAGAAGTCAGTGGATTTGTTTCTTGTTCTTGAATGTTTAATAGGTTGATTTCTAGCCAGTTGGGTGATGATAAGAGGTATTGATCGGCAAGAGATTCTGTCTTGGGGGGCGGATCCTTGGCGATTTGCGCTCCGTAAGTTTGAGAAAGTGTTTCTGCTTGCAGCAGCAAAGATGGAGTTTCTGCATGCATGAGAAGGAAGGGTAAAAAGAAAAGGATTTTATACCGGAAATGATTCAAGAATTGGGTTTTAGACGAGATTGAAAGCTGCCAAATTTT
>CAYVDU010000266.1:0-2262 GCA_964450765.1 uncultured bacterium
CATGGAAGGGATTTATCGTACGGAAGGGCATGCCCCGATTTCGTTGTTTGGATGGGTGGATTCCGAGAAGCAAATGGTGCATGGGATTAAAATTCCTTCGCTTTTAAGTCTTTTGACTTATGGAGATGCAAGTAAACCTGTGACAGGTCTTAATGATATCCCCAAAGATGAACAGCCTCCAGTGCAAATTGTCTATCAGGCTTATCATATGATGATTTGGATGTGGGGAGCTATGGTTCTTGTGACTCTTTTAGGTTTATTTTATTGGAAGAAAAAAAACTTGTTAAACGCAAAGTGGACTTTGCGGGCCATGGTGGCGTCGGTTCTTTTTCCTCAGATCGCAAATCAGGTGGGTTGGATTACTGCAGAAGTGGGAAGACAGCCTTGGGTTGTGTATAAAGTTTTGCGTACTGTCAATGGTGTGTCTAAATCCCTTGTAGGGGCGGAAGTCGCTTGGTCGATCATTATGTTGTTTTTGATTTATATATTGCTTATGGTTCTTTTTTTGTATCTTTTGGATCGTAAAATTAAACATGGGCCGATTTCTGGAAAAGAGGAATCATCCGAGATGGCTGAAATTTATCGCAAAATGTAAAAGAGGTTTTTTTCTATGTCAGAGTTGACTCTTGATGTGCTTTGGTATCTTGTGATTGTTGTTGCTCTTGGATTCTATGTAGTTCTGGACGGTTTTGATTTGGGGGTTGGGTCTTTGCATCTTTTTGCAAGAAATGATCATGAGCGGCGCATCTTTTTAAATTCGATCGGCCCTGTATGGGATGGAAATGAAGTGTGGCTTGTGGTTGTGGGGGGAGCTCTTTTTGCTGGGTTTCCTGATGTGTTTGCTACAGTTTTTTCCTCTTTTTATGTGTTTACAATGCTGCTTCTTTTTGGTTTGATTTTTCGTGCTGTTTCGATTGAATTTCGTAGTAAAGAACCTTCAAAACTTTGGAGAAAAAATTGGGATATTGCTTTTTCTTTGGCAAGTATTGTGATTGCATTTGGAGTAGGGCTGGTTGTGGGAAATTTGATTCAGGGAATTCCTTTGGATAGCAATAAAGATTTTACGGGAAATTTGTTGCAGTTTATTAAGCCTTATCCGATTTTTTTTGGTCTGACTACGGTGTCTCTTTTTGCAATGCATGGATCTGTCTATCTTGTGATGAAGACAGAAGGATCTTTGCATGAATATTTGAAAGGTTGGACAAAACAATGCATTGGGATGTTTCTTGTCTGTTATGTTGTGTTGACTCTAGCAACGATTTATCTTGCTCCTCATATGACGCTCAGGATGAAGGAATACCCAGTTCTGTTTTTGATTCCTATTGTTGCGTTATTTTTTATTTTCAATATTTTAAGACAAATGAAAAAAGATAATGTGGGATGGGCTTTTATTTCGTCGAGTTTGAGTATTTTAGGATTTTTATCTTTATTTCCGATAGGAACATTTCCAATTTTAGTGAGATCTAGCACTCATCCGGATCTTAATAGTTTAACAATTAGTAATTCGTCGTCATCCCCTCTCACGTTAAAGGTTCTTTTGATCATTGTCTTGATTGGTGTGCCTTTGGTTTTGGCCTATGGGGGATATGTTTATCGGGTATTTCGAGGAAAAGTGAGTCTTGACGATCATAGCTATTGAGAGATATGCTATTTGGTAACTAAAAAGGGTTGATTTATGAAGCATCGAGGATGGATTGCGTTGTCTGGTTTTGTGTGGATGGGGATGGGGATTTTGCTTTTATATAAGGGATTGAGTTTCATCTCTCATGCTGTCGTTTTAGAAAATTCTTTATGTCAACGCTGGTCTCATATATTTGGATCTCCAAGTCAAGTGGGTACGGCGATTTTAGCAGCAGGACTTCTTATTGGTTTTTTGAAGGGGCGTTTTGTCTTTTCAAAAACGGTTTCTCGGGTTGTTCAGAGAATCGTTTCTTTGTCGTTGCCCATTCGTTTTTCGCAAGTGTACGGCCGTTCTTATTGGATCTTGATCGGGGGCATGATGGGGCTTGGGATGTTGATGAGGTTTCTTCCGATTCCATTGGATTTAAGGGGTCTTATTGATGTTGCTATCGGTTCTGCTCTTATGAATGGTTCTATGCTGTATTTTCGCTTCGCTCGAGCAGCGGTTTAAGAGGATGTCTACAAAGTAAGGGTTCGTCGCTTTTGGGGGTTATTTTGGCGGATTTTCGATTAAAAATCGGAAGGTAATATACCCGTTCCAGTTGAAAGGCACCCATTGGGATTGATTCAAAGTGCCGCGAT
>CAYVDU010000267.1:0-2237 GCA_964450765.1 uncultured bacterium
GGCCTCCTTTTAATGGAATACAGGATATCCCTATATCAATGATTGACTCTGTTTGGGATGAATTATTCGATGAAGCAATCCGATCAGAAAAAATGGGAGATCTTTTATTAAATTTATGTCACATAAAACCACTGAATGACAGATCCGATCCTAGAGTTGCAAGATTTTGGGAATGGTGTGTTATGAAAGCTGAAAAATCAAATCAGTATTTTATGCAAGCAATCTGTTGTGCTGTTATTTTAGATGAGAACATTGCATCTAAAATAGCTACAGCCATATTTCAAGACATTCAGAGAGTAGAAAACATATCTGATCAGGATGTTCATTTTCATGATGATATTTCTTGGGATGATGGTCGTGTGGATCAAGCTGCTCGTAATCGGGTTAAAGCTCGACAGATACTCCCTTGCTTGAAATGTTTAGTAAATCTTCTTTCTTCTTTGAAAGAAGATATAGACTTAGGAAGATGTGAAAAAAATAAAGTTTTCACTGAATGTTTAAACAGCTTGAAAAGGCTAATGAGACTTCCTTATGTGAACCAGGCTTTACGTTGTCATCATGAGTTGAGTAGAAAAATAGAGAAATTAAATATTACAAATTCCTCAGAGGTTCCTCAGACAGAAAACAGAGAGATGACAGAAGAAAAAGCGTGTGAGGTGCTGAAGCTTCCTCTATCAGAGATTAAAAATAAAAAGAAAATTTATGGGGCATATAGGAAAGCTGCGCTTGAAAATCACCCTGATTTACAGGGTCCTGAAGCAACATCAAGAATGCAACAAATTAATACCGCTAAAGAATTGTTATTAGCTGCAGTGGATAAATAAAAGGGTTTGTATGCTTCGGTGTTGTCACTTCCTAAGATTGAAAGCAATTCCATCCCCTCCTTCTGGGGTAATTACAAAGGGATGCGGAGAGTTCATTTTTGCGAAAAAAGAAGATGCAGGCGGCTTCAGCCCTATCTCCACTGCTGAATATAAAGAAATTTATCCCATAATCAAGGGATGTATTTTTCGTCCTCCCTTGGAAGCAGTGAAAGAGTCTGTTCGAAAAAGACTCGGACATCGTGTCTGCCCAATTTTTATTCCTAATACTTTGTATGGTCTTTATTTTGTCGAAGAATGTATCCAAGAAAGAGTTCAGATCTTAGAAGAAACAAAAAAAAATCTTTTGAGTCTTGCTGCAGCTACTGATCAATTGCGACGCCTTACTTCTGAAGAATCTGCAAAGAAAATGCAACTACAAAAGAGAGCTGGATTTTGGCCTCTTTGTTATTATTCCACTCCTGATTATGTATCAGATCGGATTATGGATGTAAACGATGCGAGATCGTCTCATCTTATAGAAGTTGGGAGCCTTTTAAATGAAAGGATTGTTACAAGACTTGGAAGTCAATTATCTTCTGAAGGGCTCTCTTATGAACAGATTCACAATGCTGCGCAACGTTTAATAGAGTTTCATAGTCAGATGAATGATCCAAAAAATCCTTATTTTCAGAGGGTCTTAAAGGCTGTACAAATGGAACAGGGTTTGGGATTAAGATCTTTCCTTTCCCATTTTTTTTATTTTTCCTGCTATGAATTTGCGGTAGCTATAGGAAATGATCCTCCGACCCGTAGAGTTGTAGAAAATAGTATCCGCCTGGAGTGCAGTCCAGAGGTAGAGGACTGTGTGATTTTATATCGTGGAGCAAGATCTTTAAATGAATCGTTAATCGGTCAAAATGGTCGGCCTTTAAGTTTTTCATTGGGGTCTCGATTACTTGCAGGTTGTATTCATGATGCAGGTGCGATGGCTCTTGCTTATACTGGTCATCCTGGACGATCGATGCTTGCTTTTGTAGTCGCTAAAGAAGATCTTCGAAAAAAAGAAACACCTTTTTTTGTTCCTGAGGCCTCTTCTCTTGAACAGTTCTGTTCGGGTGGTGAAGGTTTTCATCCAAGAACATTAGTTCCTCATGAAAAGGTAAATGAGACCGTTTTTGGTTCTATGTTTATGCAGAATAAAAAGTATGTTGGCTCTTCTGACTCCATTCAAGAAATAGATCAACGTTTCCAAAGATATTTAACACAAGCTATTCGTTTGTAATCCACTAGACCTTATACCATTTATGAAAAATAATATTGAATTGCAGCTGCGTGAAAGCTGTCAAAAATCAACGATCGCAAGTGGCATAGTATTAATCCAGGCTCTTGACTAGCAGATTTTACTTTTTCGCATTAAATTTAAGAGAGCTTTTT
>CAYVDU010000268.1:0-2218 GCA_964450765.1 uncultured bacterium
ATAGTCGATTGAATTTAAAATTACACATTTTGGCAGCGCCAAAGCGTCTAATTTTAAATTCAATCGACTATATTATTCACCAGAACCTGATCAAAGCAAAGAACTTTGAACTGGAATGTCCATTATTTCCCAAGGCAAAATTTACTGAAAATAGCAGAGAGGATGTCTTCTGTTACATTTGTGCCGATGATAGTGCTTAGTTCATTTAAAGCAGCGCGAAGATCTGATGTGACAAATTCTGCTGATACATCGGTTTTGAGGGCTTGCATGACGGTTTGGCAATGAGAAATTGCGTTTTCAAGAGCTTGTTTGTGACGTAAAGATGTGATCGTAATTTCTTCTTTGGAGGGAGCTCCTTGTTTCCAAATGAGTGCTTCGATGGTTTGGATGAGTTGATCAAGGCCGATTTTTTCTTTTGCTGAAATATTCACAGAAAGAGGCCAAGAAATGGGGGGGATTTCCTTTTTCAGATCTGTTTTGTTGAAAACAACGATTGTTTTGCTTGGGTCGGTTAAATGTAAAAGCTCTTCGTCATTTGGGGTTAGTGGACGGCTGCTATCGAGCAGTAGAAGGATGACATCCGCTTCTTTCATTATTTTTTGAGATCTTCGGATTCCTTCTTGCTCGATCACTTCTTCAGTATCGCGGATTCCTGCTGTATCAATGAGGCGAAAGTGAAACTGGCCTAAGCGAAGGTCTTCTGTAAGAACATCTCGTGTTGTTCCTGCGATTTCTGTGACAATTGCTCTTTCTTTCCCAAGAAGAGCGTTCATTAAAGAAGACTTTCCGACATTTGGAGATCCCACAAGGCATAAAGAGATGCCTGTGTGAAGCATTTGTCCGTAATGATATGTGTTTTTTAGGTGCTCCATTGAATGGCAGATGGATTGAAGTTCCTCAAGGAGTTCGTCAATCGTTGTGAACTCTAGTCCTTCTTCGGGAAAATCGACCCATGCTTCTAAGATGGCAGAGATCTGGGTTAGTTCTTTTTGAAACGAAAGGATTTTTTGAGAAAGAGCTCCTTCAAGTTGTTTCTCTGCAGATTTCAGGGCAATCTCATTTTTAGAGGCAATCAGTTGCTGCACTGCTTCTGCTTGGGCAAGATCGATTTTCCCATTGAGATACGCTCTTAAAGAAAACTCTCCGGGCTTCGCTGCTCTTGCACCGGCTTCGAAGACTCTTTCAAGGACGCGGCGGGTGATGAGGCTGCCTCCATGGCAAAAGATTTCAATGGAATCTTCCGCTGTATAGGATTTTGGCGCGCGCATAACCATGAGAAGAACAGAATCAAGAGTACACTTCTCTTTGTCTAAGATTTTTCCGTAATGCACTGTATGAGATGCGTATTTTTCAACAGGCCCTGTAAATATTTTTTGAGCGATTGCAATCGCATCAATACCGGAGATACGGATGATGGAGATCGCTCCTTCTCCTGCGGCAGTGGCAATGGCAGCAATTGTGTCTTTATGATTCATGCGCCGATTTTAGCACGAGATAGAATCCGAATGAAAGGCTCAAATTTTTCTTAAAGAGAGAGAAATAAGGGACCCTAAATCGGTTTCATTAGTTTTTTCTTGAAGAGCTATTTGGACTGCCTTTTGGGCTTCTACAGTGTTATATCCGAGGTTCAAAAGAGCGTTGATGGCATCTGCCACTAGATTTTGATCGTGAGATCCTGAAATGACGGGATGTTTATCTTTTTTATGAACGCCTTTGACTTTGTCTCTCATCTCAATAACAAGCCTTTCTGCTGTTTTTTTTCCAATGCCCGGAATTTTGCTGAGGATGCGCAAATCTGCTGTTTGGATGGCGTGATGAAGCGCTTGCATCTCCATATGGCCGATGACCGCAACGGCTGTCTTTGGTCCGATTCCTGAGATGGTAATGAGGGTTTCAAAGAAATCTCTTTCCTCTTTCAAGAGAAATCCGTAAAGAGTGTTGGAATCTTCTCGGATGACTTGAGAAAGATACAGCAGGACGGAGGTGTTGAGTAGTGGTAATTGAGAGTATGTATTGAGGGGGATTGTAACCCGATATCCAATCCCATCTTTTGTTTCCACAATTGCCTTGAGAGGTTCTTTGTCTTTTAAAATGCCTTGGATGAATTCAAACATGAGATTCCTTTGTAAATAAAAAATAATGTTGCATTTGAGCTCGTCAAAGCGTCAAAAATCAACGATCGCAAGTGATATAGTATTAATCCAATACAATGTCACTT
>CAYVDU010000269.1:0-2213 GCA_964450765.1 uncultured bacterium
AATTCGGCGCTTTGGCACAGCCAAACTATGCAATTTTTCATTGAAACCACTATAATGTGCAACTTACAATCGTTGAATTTTGGTAGGTCTCGCGTTTACTAAAACTGATATCATTGAATTCACTATAGGGTTAGCCAAGAAGCGGCGAGCTGAATTGGGATGTCGGTTGCTTTTCGTCGACCTTACGAGAGGCATCTTGAAAAGCGGCTACAATGAGATCTTGAAGTGCTTCAATATCGCTTGTGCATTCTGGTTTAATGGTGATTTTTTGCAGCTCTTTTTCTCCGTTCAGAACAAGAGAGACCAGACCTGCGCCTGCACTTCCTTCCACTTGCGTATTTTGCATGTCATTTTTGAGTTGAGAAAGTTGTTGTTGCATCATACGCGCTTGTTTTTTCATTTTAGAAAAACCGCTTCCCATAATAGATTCCTTGATTTAATGAATTTTTAATGATCCTTCTAACTCTACTGCGGCAAATCTCATGAGAGTGTCGTAATGGCTGCTCGGGCGAGAAGGAGTGGCTGATTGTGTCGTGACAGGGGCTTGTATTTTTTCAGCAGACATGATGGGTTTGGAGAGGGTCGGTTTTTGAATCGCCATTGGAGGAGTGGCTGGAGTTTTAGGATCGATTTCTAGATGAGCTTCTGGCTCTTTGAATAGCGATTCTTGGATGTGTGTATTTTCTTGGAAAGTAGAGTTTTGAATGGTAGTTGAGGGGAGATTGGGAGTTTTTATTTCGGTTTCCGGATGAGCTTTTGGCGCCTCTTTAAGTGGCGGTGCTTGAGGAGGTTTGTTTTCTTGGAGAGCGGGTTTTTGAGTCGTGCTTGCAGTAGAATGAAGGGCTTTTAGATCGTTTTCAGGACTCGTTTTTGGCTCTTTGAATAGTGTTTCCTGAGGGGATGTCATTTCTTTGACAATGGAAGTTGTAGAAAGTGTGAGTTGTGTGGGTGGAGCGGTTTTGATGGATTGCTCGAGTTCAGAAAGACGGCGTGTTAATACCTCGATCGGGATTCGATGTTTGCTTTTAATGATATGGAGTATGGTCATTTCAAGAAAGATGCGTTGAGATAGGCTTTTTTGTAGAGAAATCTCTGCGTTGAGTAAGTATTCCAAAATATAAAGACATTGAGGTTGTATGTATAGGGATGCAGACGCCGCATAGCGAGGGGCCTGCGCCGGAGGAAGCGCTGTTTCTCCCAATGTTTTATAAAGAGATAAAGAGCGATAGTGTTCAATGAGCTGTGAAAAGAAATGGGAAATATTTTTTCCTGTTTGCATGAGATGATGAGTCAAGGAAAAAGCAAAGCTAAAATCTCCTTCTGCAAAAGCGCGATCAAGAGCAAAGAATTGTTCTTGATCAATGAGACCAAACATTTCTTGAACGGAATGAACTGTAACGGGACCATCTAAAAAGCAAAGGATCTGATCAAATAGGGATTCAGCATCGCGGAGAGAGCCATCTGCTAGCATCGCGATTTTATGTAGAGCGGAGCTTTCAGCATCACGCTTAAGATCGGATGCGATTTGCTCGAGCTTTGCAATGATCTGCTGCTGAGAGATTTTTCCTAAATCAAATCGTTGGCACCGACTGATGATGGTAGGTAGGACCTTGTGAGCTTCTGTGGTTGCAAAGAAAAATTTTGCTTTTTCAGGGGGTTCTTCTAGAGTTTTCAAAAGGGCATTAAAAGCCTCTTTTGTGAGCATGTGGACTTCATCAATGATGTAGATCTTGTAGCGGCCATGAGTGGGCGCATATCCAATGGTTTCATTGATTTCTCGGATGTCATCGATACCGCGGTTTGAAGCTCCATCGATCTCGATTACGTCGAGAGATTGTCCTGCCATGATTGTTTGACAAGAGGTACACTTGTTACATGGTTCAAGATCTTGATTCAGTGCTTCGCAGTTCAGAGCCTTTGCAAACAGACGCGCCAGTGTTGTTTTTCCGACCCCGCGCGACCCGGAGAATAGATAGGCGTGCGCCACCTTTTGGAATTTTAATGCGTTCTTGAGAGTCGTTACAACGGCTTCCTGACCGACTACGTCTTCAAAGCGTTGCGGACGGTATTTGCGGGCTAGAACTTGGTATTTTTGCATTGGCTATCTTTTTGCCCCATCTTAACCTTTATGCCGGAAATGATTCAAGAATCAGCTTTTGAAAACCGTTGCTTGAGTCATTTTCGGTATATCGATTAAAGTGAAGGGATGAAAC
>CAYVDU010000270.1:0-2198 GCA_964450765.1 uncultured bacterium
GGTAAAACATGTCTTGTGGAAGCCTGGGCTCATGAAATTGCTCATAATACAAATCCATCTTACCAGTTCAAAGACACAATACTTATCTCTATTTCCGCTTCGGACATTATTTCCGGAGCGTCTCTTGTTGGGATAGCAGAAGCAAGAGTCAATCAATTAATTGAATACGGAAAAACGCATCCAAATGTGATTTTTTTCATCGATGAACTTCATAGCATTATGAGCGATGGATCGTCTAGTACTAACGGGATTCCAAATATGCTCAAAAAAGCCCTTTCAGATGGCGATATAAGAATGATCGGATGTACGACAAATGAAGAATTCAAGCTCATTGAAAAAGACCCTGCCTTTAAACGCCGCTTTTCAGTCATCGATTTTAAACCTCCAACGGAAGCAATAATTCAAGACATTCTTGCAAAAAAATGTGCATTATACGCCAAAAAACATAACGTTACTTATCCCCAGCAAGTAATTCTAAAAGCACGCGAACTGACCAGAAAGCTTCCTGGCCACGATCCCGCCAAAACATTGACTTTTTTAAATACTGCAGGAAGCTTATGTCGTGTTCGAGGTTTACAAACTGTCACACCAGAAATTCTAGATGAAGTATATAATAAAACACCGAACTGAAAAATTCTTAGAGTATCGGGGCAATGTCATCCTTTTTTCTCATGGCCATTTTCTTCGTGCATTAACCGCACGATGGCTGAAACTTTCCACATCTTATGGAAAATTTTTTAAACTCGACGTTATACCATTTATGAAAAATAACATTGAATTGCAGCTGCGTGAAAGCTGTCAAAAATCAACGATCGCAAGTGGCATAGTATTAATCCAATACAATGCCACTTGCGATCGTTAATTTTTGACGCTTTGACGCGCTGCAATTCAATGTTATTTTTCATAAATGGTATTACATCCCTTTGCATTTTGGGATTTGAAAAGCAACAAAGAGTGATCGATCTTTGGAATGACAAGACGAAGTATCTTTAAAAACTGATTCGTCAGACCTGTGCTTCCTTAATATTGACGTTCAGTCTTTCCTGTGCTTCCTTATATTGACGTTCCATCTTTTTCATATCTTTGGAAGTGTCAAAAAGACAGGATGCTAATGAAACGCAAGAGATGCCACCTCCAATTGCAACAGCTAGAGACTTCGAGGTGGACCAATCTGTAAACATTCCGTTGAACATACAGACCATACCACCAAGGAAGAGTACGACACCAAAACAAGAAAGAGCACACCTAACGACCTTGTTCGGAGGGGTATTCTTACCGAACTCATTATATCTAACTGTTGACAACTCGCTAGACCCTAAACCATTACCATTAACAATCATAAAACACCATTTTTTATAGTTAGTATAAAAATAATTATTCCATAATATATAAAAAAAATCAACATCAAAATAATAAACTCTATAAAACCACTAAAAAAAACGAGAACCCAACACATTATATGGGTAAAACGCTAAAAATAAATAGCTTACAGAAAACAGCCAAAAAAAATCAGACGCACCAGCAAAAAAGAGGAAACTTTATAACCCATTTTTCTTATGTATAAATTACCTAAAAGGGAACCCCTTGACCAAGGGGATATCGTAAAAAAAGACGAAGGATTCTTCACCTGGATTTTTATGACCTATACTCGCATTTGAAAGATGGTAAAAATGCAATCCTAATCGACGCTGATCTGAAAATTGCCAAGCAAGCTCAACACCGCTACGAAACTCTAACGGGTACCCTAAATCCTTTCCGTGTCCCTTCGAAAAATAACCTGCGGCAAATCCTGGAGCAAGTAAAAGATGATCCCAAAATAAAAGATCAAAATTCAAACCCAAATAAGCATAGACAGATCCTTGAACCGTCGCCATCACTCCAATTAAAGGACGAAATTCCAGATAACGATTAGGAGATGGGAGAGATCGAATATGAAATTTATACTCCAAATCAAATTCCCAGCTGCGCCAACGCTCCTTCATCACGTTATAAACACCTGTACCAAACGAAAGATAATCCACAGGAGCTGTTGCATGAGCGCTCGCCCCCAGTAAAACAAAAAGCCATTTACGCATATAAAACTCGATATATACCAAAAATGATTGAAGAATCGGTTTTTAGGCGAGATTCAAAGCTGCCAAATTTCAAAAAACGCAAAGTGCATAGTATTAATTCAATACAATGCACTTTGCGTTTTT
>CAYVDU010000271.1:0-2192 GCA_964450765.1 uncultured bacterium
GTGCAGGAGCCCTTCGGGCGTTAGAAACTCAGAAGGGTGATAAAGAATTTAAATAAGAGCTTTTTACTTAAAATGTTCAAGAATCAGATGTGCTGTGAAATTTTCAAAAAAGCAGAGTGATGCCATTGATAAAAAAAAGTCGTTGCGTACAATCTGTTTTTTTCAAAGGGCTTCTGTGCTGATCTTCTTTTTTTTCCTTTATTCTTCTATTCTGCGCTTCTGCGTTTTCTCCTCTAATTCTGCGCTGATCATTATACCTTTGCCAATAAAACTCTTATCCTAATCTAATTCTTTTTTCCTTTTTGCCTTTTCTTCTCCGCTTCTGTGTTAATCATAGCATCTTTGTTCGCAAACCCCTGACTCACAGTTTTTCTTTAATGCGCTGGTACGATTTTTGAAGAGCAAGTCTTTTCCGGTACTGGATGCATTTCCATCGTGGGTCAGATTTTGTTTCATTTTTGAGTTTTTGAAAGTCTATGACTTGGAGTTTCGCATATTCGCAAAAAGCTAAATGAAGATACGCATAGAGATCTTCATAGAGTAAATTTTCCATCGCAAATTGTTGTCCGTTTTTTACGATTTGCAACACTTCCTCATCATGTTCTTTTGCCCATGCGATTTTGTCGAGTAGATCGCTCATGTCATTGGTGATGGGAATATAATGAACGTATGGTTTAAGAGCCCGATAAAACCATTGTACTTGGTCAGATTCTTGCTTTAAGGCAACAGAGTTGGAAAGAAGTCTCCATTGATAGCCTGGATATGTGCACATGTGACCGTCTAAGACAGGAAGATATTTTCCATATAAGTGTTCTTTTTTTGATAAAGAAGGTTTGCAAAGACCCATTTGGTTCAAAAGAATTTCCATTTCTTTGCAATCAAGGCCGGCGAATCCTGCGTCAACAGTGTTAGAATGTTCAAAGCTGAGTTTGCAGAGAGCAAAGCGAGGTGTTGTGTGAAAGGAAGAAACGAAGCGTCCGTCGGTAGGTTCTCCTGTGTCGCTTAATCCTCCTCGCCAAATGGCGATGGGAGTTTTTTTATCCCATGAGATTTCTTTATTTGCTTTTAAGATTTCTTGGCTTGCGTAAAACCAAATATCAGAAAGACATAACTGATCCGGAATCAAAACAACATATTGAGATGCGATTGCTTGTCTTTTCGCTGCTGCAAAAACAGGAGCCTGATGTTCCGGATTTTTTGTGAGATAAAAATCGGAAGGAATGTAGTGCTCAGGAATTCCATCTAACCCACATAAGACAAAATCCATGTCGGGAAGTTTTGCATAGATTAAAAGCGTTTTAATCGCTTTCTCTACAGGTGTATCTGTATCTGAAAATGAGGTGTTTTGAGGGACGTATTTGTAGAGTTTATTATCTAAAATTCGAAAATGGTAAATAGGAAGGCTGGGGTCGAGAACGCTTTTCATTTTTTCATAAGTTTCGTGAGTTTGAAATGATGAAATCCCTTGTTTTTTAAATGGACGAAGATCGTTTTGGATTTGTTCGATCGCCCATGAAGAAGGTGTTTGTTTGAGTTTTTCTAAAAACTCTTTCTTAGGAAAAAATGCACGATAGCATTCTTTAGTTCTTGTGAGGGGAACTGCTTTATAAATGATTGGCATTGATGATGCGCACACAATGCAAAAAAGAAGTAAGAAAATCCAGTGTTTTTTCTTTTGCATAACTCGTGTAAAATATATTGAAAAAGGCCGAGTATATGATAAAGATTTTGTTCTTTGGTAGAAAAAAAAACCGCTTGCGGAGAAATGGTCTTTTCTGTCATTCATTCGGAAGAATTTATACGAGCTTAAATGGCTAAGAAAGCAATTCGATTTCAGAAAAGTCACCATGAATCGCACGAAGAAGTGTTATCGCACATTCAAAAAGACTTGAGAGAACAATACGTGTGTTATGTTTTAATTACCTGTTCAGCTCCTTCGAAAGATGGAGAAATGGAGGTGGCGATGAGTTTTGAAGGAGATGAGGATCTTGCGTCATTTTTAGTGGATGGAGCCGCTCAAGCATTTGATGCAAAAGCGGAATGTCGAGAATCTCAGTAGTGATTTTTAAGAGGGACAATGCAAGCAGATATTGGATTGATTGGTTTGGCTGTAATGGGTCAAAATCTTGTTCTAAACATGGCGGATCATAAATACACTGTATCTGTGTTTAATCGAACGACTTCTAAAACAG
>CAYVDU010000272.1:0-2188 GCA_964450765.1 uncultured bacterium
AACGTGATCAAATGGGGTTGTAAGGAGGAAACAAATGCTCTGATATTGCTCTCATTCCAACTATTAACAACACCAAGCCAATCACCCCACCCCATCCATCCACTTGTTGAATAAACTTCATTAGGATAAGCTGGAATATTGGCTGGACGTTCTTTAGATTTTGCCCAGATAAACCATTCTCCTTGGCTCCTAAAACCCATTGCTCTGCAGAGCTCTCTAGCTTCACCATGTGGTAAAAAGGCCTTATTCTGATTTGCAATTCTTCCTGTCCCTAGCCAATCGCCATATCCACTCCACCCTAAACTGGCATATACTCTTTCAGGCATAGTGGGAATATCTTTTGGTTTATCTTTCGAGGCTCTCCATGTTTCCCATTCTTTGCGGCTCTTTAAGTTAAGTGATCTGACATATTTTCTAGACTCCTGAAAGGATCGATATGCATACTTTTTGGTTGCAACGGTCTTAGTACCTAGAAAATCACCCCAACCTAGCCATCCGTTATTTTTATACAAGTGTTCGGGACTTACTGGGATGTCTTTGGGTCTTGCAGAGGATTGCGCCCAATCTTGCCACTCGCTTCGACTCTTAAGTTTTAACGATTGTGCATAAATTCTAGCATCGTTGAAAGAGCGATAAGATCGATTTTGATTAGCAACGATTTCCGCTCCTAAAAAATCTCCATAATCAACCCACCCAGCATTAGCATATGTCCTCTCTGGTACTCTAGGAATGTCTTTGGGTCGGTTATTAGATTTAGCCCATTGATTCCATTCGTTCCGTGTTTTAAAGTTTAGGGCTTTAACGTGTCTTTTTGCATTTCCATAAGACATAAATTTCATGTTTTTTGGCGCCAAAGTTCCTGTGCCTAAAAAATCACCCCAACCTTGCCATTCATTAGGATAAACTTTGCTTGGTAAAGCTGGAATATCAGGAGGTCTTTTTTCTGAAACTCTCCATGTTTCCCAATCTTTTCTGTTTTTAAACCCAAGAGACTGTGCATAAGCTTGAGCTTCTAGAAACGTGCGATATTCTCTATTTTGATTAGCAATACTTCCTGTTCCTAGAAAATCTCCCCACCCATTCCATCCATTACCTGCATAAACGATAGCAGGGTTTGCGGGAATATCTGATGGTCTATTTGCTGATTTAGCCCACGTTCGAAATTCGGTTTGGCTATTTAATTTTAATTCATGAATAAAGCTTTTTGCTTTGTTATAAAGACGATATTTCCGATTTTGATTGGCTATGTAATCACTTCCTAAAAAGTCTCCCCCATACATCCCATCCTGTTTTTGCATAGCGTCTATCTGATGTTATAGGGATATTTTCAGATCTATCTAAGAGATTTGGCCCAATCTCTCCATTCCTTTGTATTTTTTATACCTAACGATCTAACGAACTGTCTTGCCTCAACAAAAGACAAGTATTCTCTATTTTGGTTAGCAACATTTCCTGTTCCTAGGAAATCTCCGGGTGCTAGATTCGAACTAGCGACCAATGGATTAACAGTCCACTGCTCTACCGCTGAGCTAACCCGGAATAAGAAAAGGAATCATAATTTTTAAATCGATTTAAACACAAGTCTTTTTCACCAAGGGCAATGAAGGAGTCTCAAGGGAAACCTCCATCGAAAAACAATTTTAAAAAAACGATTCTTCAACTTACAGCATCTATGAAAAACAACGTTGCATTGCAGACTTCATACATCTGCAATGCAATCTTATTTTTCATAGATGTATCGCTTCGGCGTGTGCCTCTTAATTAAAACGAAGACCCGCTGAACGCTGGAAATCTGTCTTAAATACAACACTATGATCGTACAAATACAGCACAACATTTCCTAAGATAGGAGTCTCTGCAATACTTCCTCGAACAACGTTCGCAACACCATCAACAAGAACAAACGGTCTTGGATCAAAAGCGATTCTACCTAGTAGCTCAAAAGGCAATGTAACAACGCCGACCACAGACTCAACAACGCCAAACAATCCCCGTATAGAGCCGGAAACATTACTCATTAAAGGAACATAATCAGGCACATTCCACCAAGGAACATACTGCGTTTGCAATTCTGGTACCGCCATAAAAATCTCCCTAAATTAAAATCGAGGATATTTTAAAAGAAAAATAAAAAAAGAACAATAGAAACACATAAAATTTCTCTTGAGAACGGAAAGATATCCTGATA
>CAYVDU010000273.1:0-1371 GCA_964450765.1 uncultured bacterium
GACCAAGAGTTTGGTCAAGAAACCATCAATCAATGGGTTCGCTCCCTCAAAACCCTCCGTTTTGACGCCAGAAATCTCTATCTTGAAAGCATAAATCCTTTGCAAACCGCATGGTTTGAAGAACATGTCCGTCCTCGTCTAAAAAATGCCCTCCTCAATAATAACCAAGTTCCGATCCGCGTTCATTTATCTCAAACACATTCGGAAAACAAAAAAATCGCCAAAGAAGAATCCCCCTTCACCATATATCCTGATCGACTCGATTCGGAATTTACCTTTGACAATTGGATTGTATGCCCTCAGAATGCAGTCGCTTCCCAGCTCTTATCTGAAATTGAAAAGCCTGCCTTTAATCCAATCTATCTTTTTGGTTCCAAACGCTCAGGAAAAACCCACCTTCTCACAGCAGCAGCCCACTATCTACAAAAAAAAGGAAAAAAAATCTTCTTTGTCAAAGCAGAAACATTTACATCCCATGTCGTGCAAGCGATCCGACTGGGTTTCATGGCTAAATTCCGAAGCATTTACCGAGACATTGATGCTCTTATCATTGACGACATCGAGAAACTCGCCAATAAAAACGCGACTCAAGAAGAATTTTTCCATACATTCAACACTCTCCATATGGCAGGAAAACCCATTCTCATTGGATCTAGTTCCCCCCCCTCTAAATTGAATGATATTGAACCTCGTCTAATTAGCCGTTTTGAATGGGGTATCTCACTACAAATCGATACCCCTCCCCCCATTGATATTCTACAAAAAAAGAAAACTCTTTGGAAATTGCCATTTTCCCCTGACATTATCCAATGGATCTCCTCAAAATTTAGTAAAGACCCTATTTTAGCCTTGCAAGCCCTTTCCCTCCGGGCAAAGGGGATTCCTAGCTTAACACAAGAAAATGCACACGCACTATTGCAAGATCTCATTTCTCGAGAAGAAGAAAACCTCCTTTCTCCCAAAACCATCATTCAACTTGTCGCCAATCATCACGGCATTCTTACCGAAGATATTTTAGGAAAATCGCACGCACGAGAATATGCCTATCCAAGACAACTTGCCATGTTTCTATGTCGTGAAAAACTCAAAATTCCCTATCAGAAAATCGGAGAAATTTTTGGACGGGATCACTCTACCGTGATCACCAGCATTCGACAGATCCAAAAATATCTTGAAGAAAAAAAAGAACCAACCCCGTCAGACTATCAAGCCATTCAAAAGAATTTATTTAATTGATATAAGTTTTTTATTTATCATTCTGTTTTATTATTAAAACACATAAAGTAATCATCAAATTAAATTAGCAGGTTAATTCATGTCTTCTTCTATTTACAAAATAAACACATCAAGCAGTACATATCTTCAAAATCA
>CAYVDU010000273.1:1381-2149 GCA_964450765.1 uncultured bacterium
CAAAAATGGACAACTGCAAAAATTGAAAAGATTGCCTTATATTCTTTCGCAAGCATCGCTGCTACTTTGGCAGTAGCTTCCGTTAGCTTGAGTGTATCCGGTATGATTTCCTCACCCTTTGCGTTCGCATCGATTCCGTTAATATTAGGCGCCGGCGCTTTAATTTTTATCGCATCTTCTATTCGAGATTATGAAAACTTACAAGAGCTTCAAGGGATGAAAAGAGAGGCAATTCATTTGTCTTATAGAGAGCTAATCAATAAGCATGGATTAGCCAATCTTTGTAAATATAACATTGTTTCTTCAGAAATTTTAGAAGAAAAATGTCGTTATGAAGAAAATCTACAGAACTTATCGTCTCGTCGTATTAAAGACATTCAACAGCTTCAATCTAAATACCCTGATCGGCAAAGTCGACTCTTGGATTCTTTATATCAAAAAAAACAAGAGATTCTGACGAAAATTCAAATGAATCTTCTACGCATGAACAGAGACTCTTCCCAATTTAGAATCTTCAGTGAAGACGGATCTGAAGAGCTGCTGAGAGCGACGGCTTTTCACCAGCCAGGCATGATCCCTGTAGAAGTTTTTTTAGGGCATCAGTTAAAAACTGCATTGGAAGATGTTAACTGTAGAATCGCAGAGATTTTTAGTCGAAAAATCGGATTTGACCAAGAAGTTGCCTATCAAAGAGAATTAGGAGTCATTGAAAATAACTATCAAAGAACTAAAGATGAGATTCAAAGTTTACATCGAGAAAAGATGCGA
>CAYVDU010000274.1:0-2132 GCA_964450765.1 uncultured bacterium
GCTCCCATAATTTCTGTTGAGTAGCCAAATTTTTTGTAGTAGTTGTAGATGTGAGTGACTGATTTGACTCCGGGATCTTCGTGAGGAAGATAAGAGCTGACTCCCTCGCTTTTCTTGTACCAATCGAGAATGCGGCCTACAAAAGGGGAGATGAGGGTTGCTTTTGCCTCTGCGCAAGCAATCGCTTGTGGAAGGCTAAATAGCAAGGTCATATTACAGTGAATTCCTTCTTGTTCTAATGCTTTTGCTGCAAGAACTCCCTCCCAAGTGGAGGCGAGTTTGATGAGTACTCTTTTGCGAGAAATACCGGCTTCTTCATAGAGGCTGATTAGGTGTTTGGCTTTTGCTATGCTGCCATCGACATCAAAAGAAAGCCTCGCATCAACTTCCGTAGAAACACGTCCGGGGACAAGTTTGAGAATTTCAAGGCCAAAATTGACAAATACTTTATCAAGAATATGTTGGGTGGTATTTTTTGCTTGTTTTTTTCCGTATGCAATGGCGTCTTTAAGTAGGTGTTGATATTGCGGCTTCTGGCTGGCTGCGTAAATAAGAGACGGATTTGTGGTTGAGTCTGTAGGGCTGTATGCTTTGAGAGATTCAAAATCTCCTGTATCAGCGACAACGATTGTGAATTTCTTAAGTTGGTCGAGTTGGCTCATTCTATTATTTCCTTACAGAATATGGTTTTTAGTTTGTCGTCGTGCCAGGGTTATTGTCAAGGAGTGCACAAAGAGCTGCAATGCCGATAGCGATTCCGATACCCCATCCCATCATTGAAAGGACAGATGCATCGCGTGAGTCGTAGTCGTCACAGCGGTATCTTTGGATCGTCTGTTGTTTTGTCTCTTGCTCGGCAACTAAGGAGGTGCACAAGCAAAGGGTAATCAAGGTAAAGTATGTCTTCTTCATATAAGTCGCCTTATCGCATAAGAGTTACTTATCACACAAGAATCAAGACAAGAAAATGCTATAAAATCCTGGAGCTAAATGCTTTCGGAGATGCAAGTGTTGCGGTTGTTCTCGTTGTCAACCTGAATTGTGGGTTTTTACGGTGCGCTGGAATATGTGGGGGGTGTTGATGCTGCGCTTGTAGCAGTAAGTCCGACAATCGTTCCTATAACGGCCAAGGCCCCAAGGCATACTCCCCATGCGAATTCATCGTGGTCGCTCGAGACATTTTTTTTCATGGGAGGATTTCCACTAGAGTTTTGTGCGTGGATAGAATTTGTTGAGAGAAGGGTTATTGCTAATAGAATTGTTGATATTTTTTTCATATTGAACCTTTATTTTGGATGCTTTTCGGTGAACCTATCCTAATAAAGTTTTTCGCCGACTTTTTGGATTGCTTTGGTCGATTTTCGACTCAAAAATTGGGGGCAATATATTGCTGTCGATATTGTCCCCAATCTTTGAATCGAAAAGAGACTCAAAAGAGCCGAAAAATCGATTGAAACTTTTTGTTGGGATAGATTTTCGTATAGTTATCATATCTTCGTTTTTCCTATCAAGTAGATCGAATTTGACATAATAACGAAAGACTGATAAAGTTTAGTACATTATGAAACAGATAAGACAGAGATATTACGTCCTTTCGGCACAAAGTATTTTTTCTTCTGTTTCTGTGTCTTTATTTTCTCTTCTGTTCCGCGTGGCGGCGGGACATTCGTAATTCGTTAATCATATTTTTTTATTTACTAAACAAAAATTTAAAGAGAGAATTTTATGACTATTTTAATTTTGGGGCGTTCTGTTTCTGCAAATATGTGGAGACAAGGTCCCATTGCCTATTGTAAGAATTTGAGCAAGGCAAAGGCGATTTATGATCGATCATTACCGCCACTTCCCCCTTCGTTAATTCCCGATTCTTCTTATGTTTCGAAAAAACCCCCGAACGATTTGCCACCTTCATACATGACATGTTGGCATGGCACAGCTCTGGCTCGAGTCGATGAACAAATCCGGGAAGGAAAGTTCGAGCACCGAAAGAATCCTGTATATATTACTGACAAAGACACAGCATTTCTTTATTGCTTGACTCGTGGAGGAGGGGAAAAGGATGGAGTTGTGTTGAAGCTCTTGTGTAATGAAAAGCGCCTGACAATGAATTCCTTCTTTAATACATTGATGGT
>CAYVDU010000275.1:0-2095 GCA_964450765.1 uncultured bacterium
AATCGGCTTTCTGACGAGATTGAAAGTTGCCCAATTTTCAAAAACGTAAAGTGTATAGTATTAATCCAATACATTACGCTTTGTGTTTTGTTTGGCAGATTAAATGAGGCTATTCTGCTTTCAGAACTTCCATAAAAGCGCTTTGAGGGATATTTACCTTTCCGATTTCTTTCATTTTTTTCTTTCCCTCTTTTTGTTTCTCCCAGAGTTTTCTTTTTCGTGTGATGTCCCCTCCATAGCACTTCGCCGTCACATTCTTTGTGAGCGCGCTAATTGTTTCTCTGGCAACAATTTTGCCGCCAATCGCTGCTTGGATGGGAACTTTGAATTGTTGAGGGATTACTTCTTTGAGTTTTGCGCAGATGGCTCTTCCTTTGGATTCTGCTTTAGATCGATGGACAAGACATGAGAATGCATCGACAGGTTCTTCATTCACGCGAATTTCAAGTTTGATGATATCGCTTTTTTTGTATTCATCGGATTCATAGTCAAAAGATCCGTATCCGCGAGTGACAGATTTAAGTTTATCGTTAAAATCGGTGATGATTTCATTCATGGGTAGAAGATAAGTTAATAAGAGTCTAGAACCCGTCATGGATTCGGTTTTTGTGAGCTCTCCTCGCTTTTCTGTGCAAAGGCTCATAATTCCGCCAAGATATTCAGAAGGAGTCATAATGTGCACTTTAACCCAAGGTTCTTCCACCCAATCGATGAATGAAGGATCTGGATAGCGAGCCGGATTGTCAATGGTCATGCTTTCTTGATTATTCAAAATAAAGCGATACACAACACTTGGCGCTGTTGTGATGATATCGAGGTTAAATTCTCGGCTTAAACGTTCAAAAACGATCTCTAGATGGAGAAGACCTAAAAATCCGCAGCGAAATCCGAATCCAAGAGCTAAGCTGCTTTCTTGTTCTACATGCAAAGCGGAATCGTTGAGTTGTAATTTAGCTAAAGCATCTCGAACTGCTTCAAAATCTGAAGAATCTACAGGATAGATCCCTGCAAATACAACAGGGGCTATGATTTTAAATCCGGGTAGAGGTGTCGGTGCGGGAGCTTTATGTAGAGTGACGGTGTCTCCGATTTTAACATCGCTTGTGTTTTTAATATTTGCTACAAAATAACCCACTTCTCCAGGTCTTAATATATCCGTCGGTTTTTCATTAGGGGAAAACACTCCTACTTCGCCTACTTCAAATACTTTGTGTGTGGCCATAAAGCGTATTTGTGATTTTTTACTGACTTCTCCACTCATGACGCGAATATAGACCATAATGCCGCGATAAGGGTCGTAGTGGGAGTCGAAGACAAGGGCGCGCAAAAAAGAGTCGGTAGGTTCTTTAGGAGGGGGAATGTCGGTTAAAATTCTTTCTAAAACATGTTCAATTCCAATCCCTGTTTTTGCAGAGATTTTAAGCGCATTAGATGCATCAAGACCTATCACGTCTTCAATTTGTTTTTTGACAGCTTCAGGATCTGCAGCAGGTAGATCGATTTTGTTGATGACCGGTAAAATTTCGAGGTTTCTTTCAATAGCCAAATGAACATTAGCGAGGGTTTGCGCCTGAACTCCTTGTACGGAATCAACAACTAGAAGAGCCCCTTCGCAGGCGGAAAGAGAGCGAGAGACTTCATATGAAAAATCAACATGTCCTGGAGTATCAATGAGATTAATTTGGTAGATTTGTCCATTGAGCGCTTTATAGTGCATTGTAACGGGACGCGCTTTGATGGTGATGCCTCGTTCTCTTTCGAGATCCATATTATCTAAGAATTGCTCTTGCATGTCTCTGGCTGTTACAGTGTGGGTGAGTTCCAAAAGCCTGTCGGCAAGGGTAGACTTGCCGTGATCAATGTGAGCAATAATGCTAAAGTTGCGGATGTGTTTTCGATCGTATTCAAACATAATCCTACTAATTTACAGAGTTTTTTCCTGTGAATGCAATCAAAAAATGATAAAGCGGTGTTCTTTGCACCTATCTTGACGGACTATAGTCGATTGAATTTTAAATTTAAAAAATTTGGTGGGGCGGAATCGGTGGAAATTTTTAAATAGGCAAAATAATAAGATTTAAAAAAAAAAAATCAA
>CAYVDU010000276.1:0-2080 GCA_964450765.1 uncultured bacterium
GCGTTCATTTTGCATTACAGATGATCTTCAAATTCTAGCTTTTTATTAAACTTTGCTTTTGGAAAGAATTACTTTTTGAAATTTGTTTAAATTTTAAATATACATGCGAATTAACAGATTTTTTTTTTTTTGAAAACAATAATTAATCAAACAGACTAGAGAAGGAAAAATAGATGAAATAATGTACATCTGAATATATTTGCTATTTTTAAAATTCGAGGTTTTGGGCCTCCAAAATTTTTTAATTATAAATACAATCGACTATATGTTGAAGAAAGTGGATTCTTCAGTTTTCTTTCGTAAAAATTTTGAAAAATAATACAAATGCTTATGGATGTGAAAATGACGAGGTATGCACTGCAAATGAGTGAGGATCTAAGAAATGAAAAACCCTGTTTTTAAGATGATTCCTCATCCTGAAAACAGGGCGTTGCTACATGTCTAAAACGATGATTAGTTTTGGACTGTTGCCTTGGCTAAAGCAGGTTCCCTTGCAGGAGCTTTTTCTTCTTCTGCTGCTTTTTCTGTTTCTTTAGCAGACACAAGAGCTGTGAATCTGCGTCCAAGGCCGAATACGGAGAATGCCCAGACTGCGCAAATTATAATCACTAGAGGGCCTAGGATATAGGTTAGGCTTGCGAGAGAAACACTTCCCCCGATCACTGCGAGAAGCGTAGATTGAATGAAGGCTCCGCCAGACTTGCCGGCTCTTCCACCAATTACCTCAACAGCGCCCTGTCCTTTCACTTTCGCTTCTTGGTCAAGCGGAATATAAGCCATCTGCTTGGTCGAGTCGAAGAGAGAGTACTTGGTCCCTTTTGATAAGACGTTCTGAATCATACCAACCATGACAGCAACGAGGACAACGGTTGTTCCCATGAGAGGAGCAAACGGCGTACTCTTGGTTCCGTTCCATACGACGAAGAAGAAGATGGAAGAAGTTGCTAAAATCATAATAGGCGTTAGAATCGCAGCTTTTGTCCAGCTTAGTTTTCTCAAGATGTTGTTTCCAATGAACATGAGAAGGATTGTAATCGCTCCTGTCCAAGTTGAGAATTGCCCCATGAACATATTGTAGTCGTTCATATCGGGGAATGCGATTTTGATTTGCCCTTTCCAAACGCCTTCTACGAGATTGATCGTGACGCCATAAGAAACGACGAGTACAGCAATGAGTCCAAGGTATGGGTTTTTTAAGATGTAGCGGAAGCTGTCAATGACAGAAAGCTTTGCTTTTTCTTTCTTTTTTCCCTGACCTGGTTGGTAGAGGTTTGGATCGGTTAAAACATTTTTATGCATCCAGCGATAAGTAAACATTGTAATCGCTCCGGAGATCGCAACGCATGTCATCAATAATTTTAGATTGATGCCGAAGGAGTCTACGCCTTGGGGAAGAGATTTGGCATATTTCGCTGTTAATATAATAATTGGGCCGGAGAGGAGAAGTCCGATATTTCCGACCATTCCGAAGAGACCGTAGAAGCGTTTTGCTTCGCCTACTTTGGTGATTTCGTTAGCAAACTGCCAAAATAACATGGAGAGGACGACGCTTCCCCAGAGTTCAGACAGGATGTAGAAGATGCTAAAGCTCCAGTTTCCAATAACAGGAATTAACCAATGGAGGTTAGGCATGGAAGCTTGCGCTGCTTGAAGCGTAGGAAGTGACATGTGAAGGGCTTCTTTATTCGGATAGATAACGAAAGCAAATGCAGTAAAGAAGATGAGAAAGGGGGTGACTACTGCATAGAAGAGTCTTTCTTTAGTAAATACGTTCGCTAATTTAATAAAGACGATCATAAAGAGAATTGCTGCAGGGGTTACTCCGTAGAGTTTTAGAAAGGAAAGGCATTCCGCGCCTCCGCCAGGAGCATTCACCATTAAAGTGTCTTTCGTATCTCTCAATATCGTGTAATTGAACAAGATACACATCATTATCATACCCATTGGCAAGAATTTTTTTAATTCAAAACCGTGGATGGGCCAAAAAATTCCGCGGAGTCCTTTAAAAGTCGACTCGTTGGAAGGATTTGTCTTTATCGTCATAGATTTAAGTCCTCATTGTAATCTTTAATCTTTGCAA
>CAYVDU010000277.1:0-2068 GCA_964450765.1 uncultured bacterium
GAAAGAGTCATGGATAGCTATGACCAAGAAAAAGAGAGGGGAATCACTATTTTCGCAAAACACACGTGCGTGTACTACGGGGATTATAAAATCAACATCATCGACACCCCAGGACATGCCGACTTCTCTGGAGAAGTGGAGCGAGTGCTCGGAATGGTCAATTGTGTTCTTCTCTTGATCGATGCGCAAGAAGGACCAATGCCTCAAACACGATTTGTTCTTTCAAAAGCTCTCAAAATGGGTCTTCGTCCGATTGTCGTTCTCAATAAAATCGACCGTCCTCATGCAGCGCCGGATCGCACGCTGAATCAGGCATTCGATCTCTTCTTAGAACTTGGAGCCAACGACGAACAGCTCGATTTCTCTTATATCTATGCATCCGGTTTCAACGGATTTGCCATCAGAAAAATGACCGATGAAAGAAAAGATTTATCGCCTCTTTTCGATATCATCATAGAGAAAGCTCCCCCTCCTCCTGGAAACCTCGAATTGCCATTCCTATGCCAAGCTGCAACGATCTCCTATGACGACTACTTAGGAAGACAATCCTGCGGAAGAATCCTCGAGGGAAAAATCTCTAAAGGGGACACTGTTGTTCGTATCGACCGCAATGGCAATCATACAAACCACAAAATCATCAAAATTGAAGGCCATCTAGGACTCAAAAAAATAGAAATTTCTGAAGCTGGGGCCGGAGACATTGTCACTTTGTCCGGGATTCCTGAAGTGGAAATTGGAGATACGCTTTCAGATCCAAGTAACATCGTTCAATTACCTCCAATCACTCTTGCTGAACCAACAGTCTCTGTTGAGTTCTTAGTCAATACAAGCCCATTTGTAGGACGCGATGGAAAGCATGTCACGATGAATAAACTGAGAGAAAGGCTCATGAAAGAAAAAAGAGCCAATATCTCCTTGAAAATCGAAGAAATTGCCGGACGAGACGACGCCATTCGCGTCTGTGGAAGAGGAGAGCTTCACCTTGCCGTTCTCATTGAAGCAATGCGAAGAGAAGGCTTTGAGCTTGCTATTTCCAAACCAAAAGTCATCACAAAAGAGATCGATGGAAACATCATGGAACCGATAGAAAGGGTTCACGTTGAAGTTCCTGAAAATTTTGCAGGAACTGTGATTGAAGATCTTTCTAAGAGAAAAGGAGAAATGCAGTCTCTTGATACATCTGAACATGGCCTCACGACATTGCAGTTTCTAGTCCCAACACGCGGCCTCATGGGATACCGCAATGATTTTCTCACACGTACTTCCGGTCTTGGAGTATTGACATCCATCTTCGATTCTTTCGCTCCCTGGAAAGGAGAAATCGTGAACCGCCTACGCGGCGTTCTGATCTCCAATGGTCCAGGAAAAGCCAATGGATACGCCCTTTTCAATCTGCAAGAAAGAGGTTCTCTTTTTGTAGCGTCAGGAGACGAAGTCTATGAGGGAATGGTTGTTGGAGAACATGCACGAGATAATGATCTCATCGTCAATGCAACCAAGGCAAAGCAGCTCACGAACGTACGCGCTGCCGGCAGTGACGAAAACATTATTCTCACGCCTCCTCGAAAGTTCACTCTAGAACAGGCGATTGACTATATTGCTGACGATGAGCTCGTTGAAGTCACTCCAAACTTCATCCGAATGAGAAAACTCTATTTGACCGAAATCGACAGAAAACGTCATTCTAAAGGCTGAAAAATATTTGATACTGACATGATCCTTAAGTCTAATTAAGGATCATGCAAAAGCCGGCGTTCAAAATGCTTCGATGGTTTTCCTCTCGCGCCTTTTTTATAGTTATTTCGTCTCTTTTATTTGCTATTTCTACAATTCTTTGCTTTTCGATCAAGCATTACAAAAATAAAGACAATTTTCTCGTTCGCATTGCCATTGATGAAAATAAATTACAACAAAAACTACACTCTCCCGCGCCCGAATGGATGATCCGTCAAATCACAGACGATTTAAAACCATTTCAAGAAACAGGCATTACATCACGCATGGTAGATGCGCTTTTTCAAGGCGATCGAGTAGAACATTTCCAACTTGCTAGATTCACCATTCGAAA
>CAYVDU010000278.1:0-2054 GCA_964450765.1 uncultured bacterium
GAATCTAGTAGCTCTGCAACTCTTTGAAACGGCCACACAGCTTGAACCAAACAATCCTGATATTTGGTATCGGCAAGGCCTTGCATTCTTTGAATACGGTTCCGAAGAAGGAAAAGAAAAAGCGCTTCTATTGGCAAGTAAATATTTTAAATACGCCACGCAAATAAACCCTCAATTTTTTGAAGCTTGGGTTGCTTGGGGAAATACACTTCTGCAACTAGGAAGATTTCACGCTGAACACCATTTTCATCTAGAAGCCAAAGAAAAATATCAAAAAGCGTTTTCCTTTATTGAAAATCAAAGCACCGATACGCTCGCCGACCTACATTGGGACTATGGCATTGTATGGACAGAAATCGCCTGTTATTCAGGAGAAGCCCATGATTTAAAACTAGCCATTGAATCTTTCCAAACATCTTTAAAATTCCATCCCCACCCTGCTCCTGAATTTTTTAATGATTTTGGCAAGGCCTATCTAGAGCTAGGCCTACTGGTGAATGATTCTCGTCTTTATTTTGAAGCAGCCAAACACATGTTAAAAGCAGTCGAAATCGCCCCTCATTATTTCGACGGATGGGTCTCTTTAGCCGAGACCTATTCGCAACTCTATCTCAATACATTAGATGAAAGATATGTTTCAGCAGCTTCCCAAGGCTACAACCAAGCGCTCAAAATCTCCACCAAAAATCCAGACGTATGGCTAAACTATGCTCAGATTTTGGCAGAATCAGGCCGTCTTAATGAAGATGCAAAGCTCCTCCGTCAAAGCATTGAAAACTGCGCTCGCGCAGCCTTGCTTGATTCTAAAGATCCTCTCATCATCGCCCAGTGGGTAGAATCCCTCTCTTGGCTTGGAAATAGCACGGGACGGCTTGATTTACTTATTGAAGCAGAACAAAAAATCCTAAAAGCAACAGACGCATTTCCTGACGATCCTGACCTATGGCATGCATATAGCATCTGTTTGTGCTGTCTTGGAAAATACTATGAGGATCCAGATTATTTTGAAAATGCCATCGAGAAATTACAATACGGTCTCTCGATCGACCGATCCTCTGCGGAGCATTGGCATACTTTAGGGTGCATCCATCAAGCCTACGCAGATTTAGTACAACAAGACGACCTTTTAGTAAGAGCGAACCGATTCTTTGCCAAAGCCATCGACTTAAAACCGTCGTGTCCATCCATTCTCTTTGATGCAGCAAATAGTTTACTAAGTTTCAGTGAAATGACGAGAGACCTCCCTTCTTTGGAAAAAGCGCTATCGCACTTTGAGACACTCATACATAATCACAAAGAAGTCATTTTACATCACCCGGAATGGCTCGTAAAATACGCAAGATCCTTAGAGTGGCTTTCCGAATTTAGCAACGAAGAGTCCCATTTAAAAAGAGCTCTAGAGATTTTTCTCCACGTCATTCTCATCGAACCCGATTTCCCAAATATTCATCATTACATCGCAGAATGTTATCTATCGCTAGGGGCTCAAACATTTGATGCCGAGTATTATAAAAAAGCCATTCCCTTCTTCCGCCTCGCGCTGCGGCATGACGAAGAAAATGAAAATATTTGGCTTGATTTTGGCATCTGTCTCATCCATCTTGCGGAACAAACATTCGACCCTGATTTTCAAGATCAATTCTACAAAGATGCCGAGCAAAAAATCTTCAAAGCAGGATCTCTAGGGCATCCCGCTGCACACTACCACTTGGCATGTCTGTACTCTCTAACGGGAAAAACAGAAGAAGCCATGCATTTAATCCATCAATCGCTAGCTGCAAAAACACTGCCTCCTCTTGACGAAATGTTACACGATGATTGGCTTGAAAACTTAAGAGACACAAGCGCTTTTACACAATTTATCAGCGATCTAGAAACAAAGCTCCAAGCAAGAGAACAATAGCCTCCCAATCGATGGTTGAAAAAGGCGCGGTATTGATCCTTGGCGCATATAGTGGTTTCAATGAAAAATTGCATAGTTTGGCAAGTGCGAAAGCTACCGAATTTCAACGATCGCAAGTTGTATAGTATTAACTCAATACAATACAACTTGC
>CAYVDU010000279.1:0-2040 GCA_964450765.1 uncultured bacterium
GGAGAGAAAGTAGTCGAGCAACTCGTCGAAAAAGGGCTCGTTTCGAGGGTTTCGGATATTTATCTTTTAACGTACGATGATTTGGCTATTTTGGATGGATTTAAGGATAAGTCGATTCATAATTTATTAGAAAGTATTGAAGCTTCTCGCAAATTGCCTTTTTCACGCTTCATCATGGCATTAGGAATTCCTCTTGTGGGCGTAGAGACTGCTGAACTTTTAGCGGCGGAAGCGGGAGATTTAGAAACTTTGTGCTCAATGACAGAGGAAGAATTGAATGCAATTCATGGCATTGGAGATAAAACTGCAAAAGTGATTTATGAGTTTTTTAGGGATCCGGCGCAGAAAGAAGAGATTCGGTTGCTGACTCAGCATGGTGTAGAGCCTCAGAAAATGAAGCGTAAAATGCAGGGGCATTCCTTTTTTAATAAAGTCTTTGTGTTGACCGGAGCTCTGCAAAGACATTCTAGGGATGAGGCGGCTGCATTGATTAAAGAAAGAGGAGGGAAAGTATCCGGTTCTGTCAGTAAAAAGACGGATTATGTACTTGTCGGGGAAGATCCTGGTTCGAAGTATGATAAAGCTAAAGAATTGGGTGTTTTCATTTTATCGGAAGACCAGTTTGAAAAAATGTTATAGTCGATTGAATTTAATCCACTAGATTGCTTTTTGTCGCATTGTTTGCCAATCTCATTGGATTTTTTTTGTCGCAGGGGTTTGTGGGGGGTTGCTTTAGAGGATGTTCGTTTATTACTTGTGGGTAAGACGTTTTTAAGGGGGGTTCTTTTTTTTCTAAACGAAAGAAAGAGAATTTTTCAAGATTCCATCGGCTTCTTACTTTAGCGCAAACCGTTTCAACGTTTTGATGTAAATTTTCATTGGAGATACCTGATGTTCCCGTATTTGGATCATACATCACACTTTGATCACCTGGCAATTTAACAAATACTATGGAATGGCCGAACGCTTCTAATTTATGATTATCTTTAGGCTTGATAGCCCTACCTAAAAACACTCCTGGAGACGCATCATGAAAAGAAGAAACTCGATCGGTGATGTTAAACCCATAAAAACTTGCTAGAGAAGACATTTTTTCACGAACTAAATCTTCTTGTTTGGGGTTTGTTACGGTAATCGCGTTAAATGCAGCCTGTCGATTGCGAAATTGTTTTCCAGATGTTTGATATTTTGATGCAATTTTTTTAATACAATCAATTTGATCTTTAGATTCTGGACATTGAGTATACACATTGTCGGCAAAGTCCAATGACATTGCAGAGCAAGTTCCCCCATTAAAACGCGAAATATAATTCGTTAAATAGCTCTTCTCAAAAGCAACGTGAGGAGAAGGGTTGTTTTTTTGGAGAACTTCAAATGTACGGTGCGCTTCCTCTGCATCGCAATCGCCGGAAAATCCGCCAATATCTTGGCTTCCCTTAACTTTCCAAGTAGTAAAATTATCTTCTGTGTCTTGTGTGAGTTTTACGAGGGCAGAGCCCAAAGCCAAACCTAGTATAACACCACCGAATATGACTGAAGCGATTTTAACAACCGTTTGCACGGATGCAGTCCAGTTGCTTTTTGGTTTATCCTCGCTTTCTTGTTGTATCTTAAGGTGTGATGCGACGATTTCTGGATTTTTAAAATGAAAAGTTTCCGTGATCATAATCAAATAAAATTTTAGCAAATCATTTTTTCTTAAATAATAATGAATCGAGAAAATGTAATCAATATAAAGAATGTTTTGAAAAGTTGAGTTTTTATTTGTGTTGAATTGTTGATGTTTTAGATTAAAATGTATCGGAAAAAGTGTGGGGATTATGTCGTTTAGAATACAATTGTCTTCTTATTTGAGAGAAGGTCTTCCTGTTGGTTTTGTTTCTCGCTTAAATAAAAAAAATTTAACTTCTATGGTTTTGTCAGCTCTAGCCTTCAGTTCTCTTTTAAAGAGAGATGTGGCTCATTGTATGGCGTCGCAAAGATCAGAAAATTCAGAGTCGAAAAGCTTAGAAGACCGGTACCAGGATTGTTTTAAGGATG
>CAYVDU010000280.1:0-2039 GCA_964450765.1 uncultured bacterium
GCGTCCAAATGTGCTTGCCAAGTTTTAGAGTGAAAGAAGAACTCCAAAAATAAACGATTTAATGGAGCCTGTTGCTAAATCAAAGAGGGTAATGTGTACTTGCATTGGATCGAAGTAGCTTGCTGATGACATGTGAAAAAGAGAAACAGCGATCAAAAATCCACCCAAGATGCCCATCAGAGCGCTAAATAAAGTGAGAAGAGGGATCATGAAGATTCCTGCAAGAAAACGAGGCGCAATGAGATAGGAGTAGGGGTTGACGGCCATTGATTTTAGGGCGTCGATTTGCTCGGTTACTTTCATAGTTCCGAGTTCTGCGCACATAGACGATCCGACTCTCCCCGTGACCATGAATGCAGTGAGAATCGGTCCCAGCTCTGTAATCATTGCTTTTCCAACAAGTACGCCAGTGACTGCAGAAAGACCTTTTTCTCCGAGTTGGTAAAAAGATTGAGCTGCTAAAACAAAGCCCGTTGTGAATCCTGTGATAGCGACGACAGATAAGGACATCACCCCGATGTGGTAGAGCTGTTCACGGATGAGATTCCATGAGGGAGCTTTCTTAAGACATGCGCCAAAAACTTCGAAAACTAAAGAGACGCATTCGCCGATCATCTCAAGAATGCGCAAGCTATGTGTTTTGACAAGCGTCAACACAGGGTCTTCCTATATAGTGGAGTTGTCCACTATATAGGGATCTGCTATTTTCCGGTCAATAGGATCTATCTGCTGGCACTTCTTTCGGCTTCACAAACAAGACGAAACAATTCTGTAATGGATTGTTTAAGTTCTGCGTCTGATTGTTTTTGAGAAAGCGCAGTGATTTCAGAAAGACGAACAGATTGCTGCGCTTGCAAGGAAGCTTCTGTTGCTTGTAATCCTGATGGATATATATTCGCAAATGAAGGGATTTGAGAAGAAACGAACTGGATCACAGGAGCCATCTCTTTTGCAGCGAAAAATTGCGAAGAACTGGCTAGCATTGAGGTTCCAGCAATCCAAGGAGCTGCGTATCCAATTCGGATATGAAGTTGATAAATTTCTGTTGTAGCCTTTCGGAATGTGGCTTTTAAAGAACTCGTATTTTCTCGATCTCTTTCTGACATTTTAGAGACAACGTCCAACATTTTGATCATGAGATTTGCAATTCGATGCTTAATGTTTTGAATTTCTCGATTGAGTGCTGGATTTGCGAGGTGAGCACTTCTAGATGTGGCAGTGGCGAGTTGTTGGATTGTCATGTTATATTTTCCCTTTTTTAACCGTTAACTACGTTATTTGCTTGAATTGCATCTTTAATGATGTCGGCAATATCTTGTGTTGTTTTGATCATGTTTTGTGTCTCTTTATGTCCTTGTTGAATCGATTGGAAGAGTTCTTGTGTTCTCGCTGTTGTTTGTTGAATCGATCCTTCTAAAACAGCTGTTTTTCTTTTTAAAAAGCCAATACGGAGGTCAATAAACCCTTTTGCAATGCTTGAGCCAATGCCGAGGGATGTCGCGATTTTCCGAACAGTTTCTAATGTTGAAGCGTCTGTGAAGATTTGAGACTGATAGCTTAACGTTCCGCCAGCAAGACCAAGTCCTAAGGAAAGAATAAAGAATCCTGTTTCGATGCGAGAGGCTATTTTTTCGCGCATTTCCTGCGATTTTGAAAAGCATGCCGCTATGCTTTCAAGAGCGCCGCTATCATGAAGAGCGCGACTTGTGAGCCCCACAATTCCGGAGGCAATAAGAAGAGATCCAAAAACAGCGCCGCCGCCCGTTGCAATGGACGTGGCTCCAAGGGCTATTGTAGATCCTGCCATTACATATTGAGCCACTGAAGAGAGGACTCCCCAAGTGGATTGGCCTGCATTATTTTTTGCACTTTCTCGGATTTTTGCTATTTTTTCCTTTTCTAAACGAGAGATCTCATCCAATTCCATGTTGATTTGCTTTTCAAAAAGCGCTGTCTGTTTTTTAGAAATTTCTTCGAGTTTTTGATGGGCTCTGATGAGGGTGGTCATGTAGTGGAGTTTTGGTTTTTCCAGTCGAGGC
>CAYVDU010000281.1:0-2033 GCA_964450765.1 uncultured bacterium
AAAAATCCATCAAAAATCAAATATTAACAAGAGTGAGATAGGTTCATATGGACGATGTCAAAGCTTTAATGAAAGATAATTACCTGAAATATGCATCTTACGTGATTTTGGATCGCGCTATTCCCAATGTCATTGATGGTCTGAAACCCGTACAAAGACGCATCTTGGAGATTCTTTGGAGACAAAGCGATGAAAAGCTCCATAAAGTTGCAAACATTGTGGGACAAACAATGCAGCTTCACCCTCATGGAGATGCTCCTATTTATGAAGCTCTCATCACTCTTGCTAATAAAGGATATACACTAGATCGACAAGGAAATTTTGGAAATATCTATACAGGCGACCCTTCTGCTGCAGCTCGCTATATTGAAACCCGCCTCTCCCCTTTAGCACGTGAAACACTATTCAACCCTGATATCACAGAAAAAATCCCCTCTTATGATGGAAGAAACTTTGAACCCACCACACTTCCTGCGAAAATTCCCTTGCTTCTTCTTCAAGGAGCAGAAGGAATTGCAGTCGGCATGTCCACGCGCATATTACCCCATAACTTTACAGAACTTCTAGAAGCTGAAATTGCGTTTCTCGAAGGCCGTAGCTTTAAAATTTATCCCGATTTCCCAACAGGAGGAATCATGGATAAAAGCGACTATCAAAAGGGAAAAGGGAAAATCAAACTTCGCGCAAAAATTGAAATCAAAGACCCAAAAACTCTCACCATTCGCGAAATTTGCTATGGAACAACAACAGAAAGCCTAATCCGATCCATTGATGAAGCAGCCAAAAAAGGCAAAATCAAAATTGAAGCTATCAACGATTATACATCCAAAGATGTTGAAATTGAAATCAAACTGCCTAGAGGCCAGTACGCAGAAGAATTTTTAGATGCACTCTACGGATTTACAGAATGTGAAGTAACCCTGCATTCTCAAATCATCGTCATTAAAGATAATCTTCCTTGGGAAACAGACATCCATGAAATTCTCTCCTACAATGCCTCCATGCTCACGCGGTTTCTTAAACAAGAACTCGAAATCGAGCAGGATCGTCTTTTAGAAAAGATCTTCTATAAAACCCTAGAGAGAATTTTTATTGAAAATCGCCTCTATAAAAAAATCGAAACCATAAAAACGCTGGAAGAAATCCACACCACTCTCGATGTGAGCTTTAAGCCTTTTCATAAAAAACTCATCCGGATTCCCACACAAGAAGATCGAGACAAACTCCTTCAAATTCCCATTCGACGCATCTCTCAATTTGATATCGATCAAAACAAAAAAGAAATAGCCCTCCTTGAAGAACAATTGACCAAAGTCGAAAAACATCTCAAAAATATCAAAAAATACACGATCGATTACTTAAAAAGTCTCATCGAAAAATTTGGCAAAGATTTTCCTCGCAAAACAAAAATCAAAGCGATCGAAGACATCGATATCAAAGCCATTGCGACCAAAGACATCAAAGTGGGCGTTGATCTCGAAACAGGATTTATAGGAACCAAAGTTTCCTCAGAAACGCAAATTGAATGCACCAATTTTGATAAGATTTTGGTTCTTCATAAAGACGGCACCTATCGAGTCACAAACATCCCTGAAAAACAATTCTTCAGCAACCTTATTTGGGCGCAAGTTTCCGATAAAAAAACCGAAATTTTTGTTTCCTATACAGATCAAAAAGGTCATCTTTGGGGCAAACGATTCATTGTCGACAAGTTTATCTTAGACAAAACCTATCGATTTCTTCCTGAAGAATGTGAGCTTCAGAGTATCTCAACGGATACAAAAGCAAAGATCGAACCCCATTTTGCATCGACTCCTAAAAAAGGAAAAAAACAAACCTTTGCCCACACAGATCTCCCTCTAAAAGGGGTCAATACCCGAGGCATTCAACTTTTTTCACAAAAAGTGAAAAAAGTCACTATCAATTAATAGACCAGAATTTTTTCATTCAAAAAAAACAGAAATCTGCTATCAATCGAATATAGTGGATTAAATGATAAATTGCATGTTTTGGCTGTGCCAAAGCGCCGAATT
>CAYVDU010000282.1:0-2009 GCA_964450765.1 uncultured bacterium
GCGGCACTTTGAATCAATCCCAATGGGTGCCTTTCAACTGGAACGGGTATATACCGAAAAAGGTTCAAGGATCGATGTATAGATCTGCTGCTTAACGGTTTTTTTCTCTTTTGTGTCACCAAAAGAAAACCGGTAGAGTTCTGTTTGTTTTTTCGTAAGATCTGGAGCTATTTCGTTAAAAAGAGGTCCAAAAGAGGAAAGAATTGTTCCGCATTCATGAAGACGTCCTTGAGGAAGGTGTTCATGGAGAAGAAAGAACATAGGACGATTGAAATATAAAAAGTCATAGCCGACGGATGAATAGTCTCCTAAAAAACGATCTGTTTTTTCTAAAAGTGGATAGATCGGGGGAAATTCTAAAAGGAGATGTGCATGGGGGTGTTTTTTTATGATGGCTTCGATGCGATAGAAATCAACAGGATTTCTTTGTTCTAAGAGAGGATGTACTTTCAAAAGAACATTCCAGTCGTTGGGTGTGTTTTTTAATAGATTTTCTGTTGATGTGAAAAAAGTGGTTGCGCTATCGGAATCTTTCCATGTTGGTGCATAAAAAAGAGTGTTTTTTTGTTTTGGCAAAGAAGAAAATATCTCTTTTTCAACAATTGTGTCGTAGAATTGTTTGTGTTCTAAATAAAATAAAAGTCTGTAGTTGCCCGTATGGATTGTATGGCAACGAGTGTTTGTTTCTTGAAGCATTGTTTCAAGGAGCTGTCCATAAATAAGCGCCATATCTTGTTTGGCGTAATGGCTTAAGAGCGGGTGTGCGTATCCTTTGTCGGACTGTCCATGCGCGCAGTGAACGAGGAGCATCTTTTTTTTGTAGAGGTCTTGAAATATTTTTTTTAAGTTTGGATCCCAGTATTTGCATTCAAAGAGCACATCAAAATTCTCTGCGAAAAAAGCAAGGTTGTGTTCTAAATCAGGCATGTATTGTGTGTTCACCATAGGATAATAGTGCGTTGCGAGATCAAAATTTTTCTCTTCGGTGACAAAAAGAGGCATATTGAGAAGCCATGCGAGAGGGGCGATATGATCAAGGAGGTGAAAGTCAGGACCTGTATTTAAAGCAGCAAACGTCATATATTATACAGTATGTCTATTGATCGACTTTTAGAGGCATGGTTTTTGCAAAATCGACGATCATTTCCATGGCGTATTGATAAAGATCCCTATCGCGTTTGGATTTCTGAGGTGATGCTTCAGCAGACGAGGGCTGCTGTAGTTGTCCCTTATTTTGAGAGATGGGTGCAGTTATTCCCTGATGTAAAAGCGCTTTACATGGCTTCTTTAGAGCAGGTAATCAAGGCTTGGGAGGGTCTTGGGTATTACAGTAGAGCGAGAAATCTTCACGCGGCAGCTAAGGAAATTGTGGAGAGATTTGATGGAAAAATCCCCTCATCTTATGAAGATTTAATGTCCATTCGAGGCTTTGGTCCTTATACAGCAGCGGCAGTGCTGAATTTTGGATTTCATCAAAGAGCTGTGGCTGTAGATGGGAATGTGCTGCGAGTGATTTCTCGTTATTTTTCGATTGAAGAAAGGGTGGATCGGACGATTACGCGGCGCTTGATTGAAAAGAAAGTGGATTCTTTATTGGGAATTCACAGGCCGTGGGTTGTGTCGGAAGCGTTGATTGAGTTAGGGGCTACCGTATGCTTGCCAAAACCGCGCTGTGAGTTATGCCCTCTTCGAGATTCTTGTGCTGCTCTGAAAAAGGGAAATGCGGAGCTTTTACCCATTAAAAAGATTAAAGAGACGCAGATTTTTTTATTTCGCGTTGTGTTGCTTTTTGAAAATGAGGGAAACATTTTAGTGCAAAAGCGCGGAAAAAAAGAAATCATGGCAGATCTCTACGAGTTTCCCTATGTAGAAGTGGATCATTTCTCTATCGGGATATCGAAAATTTGCGAGCTTGCACAAACATTGACTCAAGAGAGTTTTGTTTTTCAAAAAAAATTGAGCACTGTAAGTCATACATTTACCCGTTATAAAGCACATCTTCTTGGTTG
>CAYVDU010000283.1:0-1996 GCA_964450765.1 uncultured bacterium
CCGGGCGCCGGCGGCACGCTCGGCCCCGCCGCCGTCGCGCGGGCGCGGCCGGATGCAACTAAGAACAGTTCCCGACAAGACTCTTCTATGTAAAAAAACAAAAAAACAGGATATGCATGATCGCAAGCGGCAAGATTAGCAAGATAAATGATCTATCTTGTTTATCCTGCCGCTTGCGATCATGCATATCCTGTTTTTTTTGTTTGACACAGAGCAACAAGCTGCCCACCCTGACAAGACACACGCATACTCTGTCCATCTTTAACTTCAAAACGATGGGCCCCATGAAACACAACATTCTCTGCAATAAACTCTGAATTTCCTTCTAAAAAAATTTCCACACTTTCTTTGCGTGAAAAAATCCCTTTCCAAAAAGGGCGAGATTCTTCCCAATCCACGCCGCGATTTCGAATCTCAACATTTTTTAACTGACAGCGCCCTACCTGATTCGAATAACAAAGAAAACCCTCTTCATTGTGATGTCCCATCACCTGGTTTGCATGAATCTGCAAACTTCCATCCAAATGCAAATTCTCGATTAAAAGATCTGCAATCTCGCAATAAAGCTCTGATCCAAGCGTCATGATTCCATCCTGTATTTTACGCCGAATGATCGAATATAGAGGCCCCAAAGCAGGATGATACAAAAAAACAAATTCCGGACCTTTTTCCAAAGACTCTTGAAGCGTACGAAGCTCGGGCAAACAAAAACCGCAATCACGTAATAATTCTCTTGCAGCAAAAAGCAAATCATAAAAACAAGCTTCAGGAGTTTCTTGTAAAACCCCACCCTTAGAAAACGCACGCTTTGCTGTAGAAATCGTCTTATGCCGCTTATTATATGTAATGAATGTACTTTGAAAGCGATGCTCTGGATTTGCCTCTTCAATGAAAACATCCGCAATATTTTGCATCGTTGACTCAAGCCGTCCCATCAAAGATTCTTGGCAAACTCCCTGACTATTGATAAAAGATCCTTTTTTCAAATTGATCAAAAGACCTGGAAACGGACATTTTTCCACAGCAGCTTCCAAAGATTGTAGATCAGCAAATAAAATGTTCGTATTCGAAGAAAAACAAGAGTACGGCTCTCCCTCTTTTAAAGGAGCATCCTCAATCCCAAATTTCGCAAAATCACAATACTCAATATTCGTTAACACCATCGATGAGCAGCCATTTTCTTTTTGCTCAATGACAACATTCACACCCTCTGCAGAATGAACAAGACGAGGACACGATGCAAATCCAAATTTCATATTTTTTTGACATCCAATGCCTAAAAAAGCCAAAAGACCATAATCCAACCCTGCCATCGGATTATTGATCTGTCGCACCAAAATTTTCTTCACTTCATTCTGAGACAGCCAAGAAAACACATGGTTATCTTTCGCCATTTTCCAAATAGCTCCATGCCCTCCCGGCTTTAAAATAGGTTTAAAATCAGAAGAAAACAACCACTGCCCATTTTCATTAACAACAGGAACAAGCGGCTGCACAAAAAAACAAAATGCATTTTTTGGCCGTCCAAACCAGAGATTTTCCATTGCCATTTGCTGAACATGAAAATGATTGTCTTATTAAAACGATGTCATCACAGCTAATGGAGAGACAATTTGTTTGCCATACGTTTGAAAATATAAAAATTCACGCGCTTGCAAATCTCGAATCAACCGTTCAAAAAGAGTTTTGCCTCCAAAAACCAATTTCGCAGCGGGAAGCTCCATTTGCGTTTTCTCATCCAGAAGATGCAATCGATCTGCAGCTCCGCCGAGCGGATAAATTTCTGCCATGCCAGGCATCGCTTCAAGACCTGCGAAAATCGCCTCTTTTGTATGGCTATTTTCTTCAGAAACATCAATGAATGTCGGTGCATGATAAGAACAAGAAGATGAAACTGATTCTTTTTTCTGTAAAAGCTCTTCGACTTTTCTTTGATATCCGACCAACCCGCCTAATTCTCGGTAAAATGCGTCTACGACTTCGAGCTTTTCAATAC
>CAYVDU010000284.1:0-1979 GCA_964450765.1 uncultured bacterium
GTTTTGATTTGTAATTTTTATTGTTTTTGTTCTTCGATTGTTGTTGTCGTTGTTGTTGTTCGATTCGTTCGTATCTCGGAAGCCAACGATGACGTTTGGCGACCCGCAGCTCGGCAGCGTCGTCACATTCAACATCGACGACGCCACGAGGTGCGGTTAATATTCGCGATCGAAAGCGATGTTGATCTAACACCTGAAACGTTTCAAAAATATCATCAAAACAACAATGGGAAGAATGGATTTGTTTTTTTCTTAAAGGATTGATTGAGGAAGGGAAGTGGCTTTCAAAACAGATGGAGAACATCAAGTGACGCTCCCCATAAAAAAAAAATAACTTAAGAACAACTTTTGCAGCCGCCTGTACCGCTTTTTTTCATCTTTTTCTTTAAAGAACAAGTTTTTGTCTTTTTGACTGTTTTTTTCTTTGTTGTTTTTGCTTTTGCCATAGTTTTTCCTTGGTTTTCAGAGCGATTCTAATTTAAGAGGTGCTCTTAATTTGCAAATTGACAGTTTAAAAATTTTTCTTCAATCTGAAAGTTATTACAAATCAGTGAGAGGGTTTATGTTTTCGCAAATGAAATCTGTATTAAAGCTTAAAAAACTGGCTGAGCATCCTATTGATTTAACGGATCCAAAGGTTTTCAATGCAGATCGAATTCATAAAATGGCAATGAAAGGAGTTGGTTTTCAATTATTATATGCAGCAGAAAGAGTCAATGCGGATGTGATGGACGCGTTGTACGATCTTGCCAAAGAAGCTCATGCAAAAGAAAAAATGATGGCTATGCAGGCAGGTGCTGTGATTAATAAAATTCATGGATTTGACAGCGAAAACAGATCTGTACTTCACACGGCTATGAGAGACTTTTTTGATCATCCTCAAAGTGAAGCTGCAGCGGTGGATGCAACAAAAAAGGCAATGGTTGAGTTTAAAAAGCTGGAGCGATTTTTAGAAAAAATTGAGGGAAAATTTACCGATCTCATTCAAATTGGAATTGGCGGCTCGGATTTAGGTCCAAGAGCTCTTTACATTGCAATGCAAGCGTTTCAAAAGCCCAATCGGAGGGTTCATTTTATTTCCAATGTGGATCCGGACGATGTAAACAGCATATTGAATCAAGTAGATCTCAAAAAGACTCTTGTTGTTGTTGTTTCAAAGTCGGGAACGACATTAGAGACTTTGACGAATGAAGAATTTGTTAGAAGTAAAATGAGTAAAATAGGACTTAACCCAAAAGAACATTTTGTGGCTGTAACGGGTGAAAAAAGTCCGATGGATGATCCGTCCAGATATCTAGCCTCTTTTTACATTTGGGATTATGTAGGCGGCCGTTATTCAGCAACTTCTATGGTAGGGGGAGTCACTTTAGGATTTGCTTTAGGTATTTCCGGGTTATTGGAGATTTTACGAGGCGCTCATGCAATGGATTATCATGCATTGACTGCCGATATTTCTTCGAATCTTCCTTTAGTCTCAGCCCTCCTTGGTATTTGGAATCGCAATTTCTTGCATTTACCAACAGTGGCGATCATTCCTTATTCACAAGCTCTTCTTCGCTTTCCTGCTCATTTACAGCAATTGGATATGGAATCGAATGGTAAACGAATCGATCAAACAGGGGCTGCTACCAATTTTTCTACAGGTCCAGTGATTTGGGGAGAGCCGGGAACGAATGGCCAACATTCATTTTATCAACTCATTCATCAAGGAACTGATATTGTTCCTTTAGAATTTATCGGCTTTAAAAAAAGTCAATATCCGCAAGATCTGGAAATTCAACATACAACATCGCAGGAGAAACTTCTTTCAAACTTGTTTGCTCAGTCGATTGCTTTGGCAACCGGAGAGAAGAGCTCAAATCCGAATAAAACATTCCTGGGGAATCGTTCAAATCGGATTCTTTTTGGAGAACAGTTGGATTTATATTCTTTAGGCGCTTTACTTTCATTTTATGAACATAAAGTGGCGTATCAAGGAT
>CAYVDU010000285.1:0-1956 GCA_964450765.1 uncultured bacterium
TTGTTTGCTACGGTGTACAGCATCATGCTGAATCTTTGATTTTCTTGCGCTTGGCCTCTTAATCGCATTGCGCCGAAAGTCCCCGTAGCAACTCCTGCAACTAAAGCAGTCACATTCTTGCCCGTATAGAAATGGTTTCTTATAAATTCTGCCGGTTTTGTGAAGCAAGATTTAACTCTCATCATAAATAATTCCTTATGTTTATATAATTAATTTAAATTAATTATAGTATATTTGTAACATAAAATGCAAATGCTTTTTTAAATAAAAAGTTTATGTACTTTCAACTTTTTTCTTGAAAGATGATTTTTTTGATTTTATATTGCACTTAGGCGAGGTGAAGGATGCGTATTATTGCGATTGTAAATCAAAAGGGTGGATCAGGGAAAACGACAACGGCAGTGAATTTGGCTGCGACTTTGGTGGAGAAGGGTAAAAAAGTTTTGCTGATCGATATGGATCCTCAAGGCTCCGCATCGATGTGGTATGGGTTTAAAGATCAAGGAAAGGGGCTTTATCAGGTTTTAACGGATGGGGAAAAGCTTGAAAATGTGATTGAGAAGACGAAACTTGAAAATTTGCATATCGTTCCGGCCTCTCCGCTTCTTTCTGGAGTTGAAAAGGCGCTTTCTGGCGAGGTTGCCTCTGAAAGTATTTTGAAAGATCGAGTAGCCAGCCTTCCAAGCCGACCTTGGGATTATCTTTTGATTGATTGCCCTCCGACTCTGGGGATTCTTTCTTTGAATGCGCTGACTTTGGCAAATGAAGTACTCGTTCCTGTTGAGGCTCACGTGATGGCGCTTCATGGGCTCGTTCAGCTTTTGAAAACGATCAATGTAGTAAAACAGAGATTAAATCCGACTCTTGCAATTGCGGGGATTTTGCCATGCAGAGTGGATAGTAGAACAAAGCATTCAGCAGAAATTGTGAGCCAATTGAAGGCCCGTTTTGAGGGGCAGGTGTGCAATTCCGTGATCCGTGAAAATATTCGACTGGCCGAGGCTCCTCTTCATTTAGAGCCGATTACCCGGTATGATACTCATTGCAATGGAGCTCAAGATTATCGTAAACTGGCCGATGAATTGATGAGTCAAGAGAAGCGTGAAATACCAAAACCTTCCGTCGTTTGAAAAATATGTCTCTTCGAGTCCTTTAGAGCAGTTCTCTCATGTTTATTTGCTGATTGTAAGCGATGATGAAGAGCGAGCCTCCGCTCTTCATTCTGTTTCTTCTCGTCTTCTGTCGCAAGGTTCTTTTTTAGAAAAGTTTGATGCCGATGCGGATGTGAACAGGGTGCTCGATGCCTTGCAAAGCCCGTCTCTTTTTGGAGGGGAGCCCATTGTTATTTTAGATGGGTGTGAAAATCTTAAGAAAAAAGAGAGTGAGCTTCTTCTCAACTTTTTAGAGAAAGTGGTTTTTCCAGGGTATCTTATTTTGGGGTCAAAAGGGAAGACAATGCTCTCTAAAGGCATTGAGAAAATCGGCGTTGTTTTAGACACAAGCGAAGAAAAACCGTGGGATAAAGAAAAAAGACTATCTCAGTATGTCATTACAAGATCCAAAGAGGCTGGGAAATGGGTGAGCGCAGATGTTGCCAATTTACTCATAGAAAGACTTGGAGTGGATGTGGCCTTGCTTTCCAGTGAAGTGGATAAGCTCATTTGTTACGTAGGAGATCGCCCAACAATTGAGCGCTCCGATATTTTTCGGATTTCTTCGTCGCATTCTTTATTGACTCTTTGGGAAATGGCAGAAGAAATGGTTTGGGAAGGGAAAAAAGCATTTGATGAATCGGCATTCCCGGCGCTTATTTTTTCATTGCGATCGCAATTGCAAATAGGGCTTAAAATATGCTCTCTTTTAGAGTCCGAAGTATCTCCTCAAGAATGGGGTCCTTATTTTCCTAAGATGTGGCCTCGTACGTTAGAAAAAAGAAGAGAGCAAGCCGCGAAAAAA
>CAYVDU010000286.1:0-1949 GCA_964450765.1 uncultured bacterium
AAACGGATATTAGATAAAACCGTCGATGTGGGGTATCTAGTTTCTAGACGGATCTAAAGCGTTATAGTGGATTAAATCATATGGCATTGATCTTCAATATAATAACATTTGCGACTTCCGATTTCTTGTGTTTTTAAAATAATATTTATTATCTTATAATTTAATTATATTTTAGTTTATAATATTATTTTACTAATTATGTGGTTTTATGTGCGCATTAAAAATTGCTGATTCAATTGTGGATTATATGACGTCAGATTCTTTGGATGGATCAAGTCGTCGATGGTTTGGGTTGGGAGTCGTTGCAGTGGCAGCGCTCGGTCTTTATGCGGTGTGCCATAAAGCGGTGAATGAATTATGTGATTATGTAAGTGTCCGTGTGATGCCTGATAATGATCAGTTTTGGCTCTCTCAGTTGCCGGACAGTGGTGTCGGTGAAGAAGATTCTTGTGTTGCCCCTTCTTTTTATGAGCGGGCTGCGAGATCTGCGGCCTCATGTGCTACTCATTTTAAGGAGATACAGAGGATTGATTCTAAGGGTAATCTCAATACCTGTGCGGCTTTAGAGAATAGTGCAAGGACGACTCCAACCCGAGATTTTTCAGATGTGGATGATTCAGAAGTCCAATTATTCAGTCCCGATAGGGAAGTAAAGAGGGGTGAGGAAAATGAAGATTTAGATATTGGAGACGTAGTAGATGCTGTTGTTGATGCATCAGGCTGTATCTCCTTAAATTCTTCAGAATTAATGGGTGTTCCTGAAAAAGAGTATTTAGATTCTTCTTCAGTAGGCAGAAGATTCTTTCCTATGGGAAAGCCTCCCATGCAATTATCTTTTAATGTGACGCATGAATTTTCATCGGATCGGATCGCTTTTGAACTACCTTCCTTTATTCGTGACGTATTTCCTGCTTGGTGTGAAAAGGTGAAGCAGCTTTTAAACTCAAGGAAGCAGCGATTAGAGCTTCAAGGTACTTCTCAGTTAATACAAGAGAATCTACTAGCTATTGATCAAGTGCAGGAAAATTTACACACATTGGAAGAACAGAGAAAAAAGATACAGAGTGCATTAGAATCCAGTCGTGAGGATTGTTCTGTAGATTCTTATGAGTGGCAGACTTTCAAACAAATGTATGATGATATTTGTGTGAAAGTGGACCGGGTTTTGAGAGCTCCTCTTGGTTAATCCACTATTAGGATAGAGGTTCCGGACAAATGCGTTGTAGAGAATCTCTGAGTTTTTTCAGTGCTTTTGGATGATGATGTTTGGCATGAGTGAGTTTTTCTGCTGCTTTGAGGTATTTCCAGGCAAGATTTGGGTTATGCCTTTGAAAGTGGATCGCACTTAAGTAATAATTGACGGTTGGATCTTCGGGGTAGAGAGCTACGTAGCGCTCTAAAATGGGAAGGGCCTCTTTTTCTCTTCCAATTTGGAGATAAGTGATGGCTAGGTGGAAAATAGCGCCGCGGAATTTGGGGTGTTTTTCTAACACTTTTTCGAGTCTTTTTTGTTTTTCTAGAATTGAGGCTCTTGTTTTATCAACTTCTGAAAAAATCGCTTGGATCCCTTCAATATCGGCAAGTCCGCTTAAGTAATCTTCGCCGACAGTATCTGGAGCGATGGCATGTTCGGGGATCTGTCCTTGAATTTTTTTCAAAAGAGCTTTTCCTTCCTGTTCTTTGCCAATAAAAAGATAATTAAATCCAAGAAACATATTCAGTAAATAATCATCTTGAAGAAAAGGGCTTGCTTTTTCGTAGAGAGCAACGGCGGTTTGAGGATCTCCTTTATGCCAACTCACCGCAGCCTGGTTCATAAAGGCAAGGCCAATGACTTGCTTGATGTTTCTTTGCTGCAGACTTTTTGTTTCTACGCCGAGATAATGTTCAGAGGGGACGTCGATACCGCGGGCCGTTGTTTCGATGTTGACAATGTCTTGCTTGCCATC
>CAYVDU010000287.1:0-1928 GCA_964450765.1 uncultured bacterium
GCCTGAAATCCGACTCCAACTTATACCAAAGAAATTATTTCTCATATTTGATATTAACATCGCTTTGACTCTTTTGCTATTTTTAAAAAATAATCATCTAAAGAAGGTTCTTGTATTTGAATGCCAGAATACACAATGTCCTCCTTACTTAAAAAATTTAAAAATAAAGGAATTTCTTTTTCCGGAATCTCAATGTCCAAAGTTCGGTGATCTAAAACATAATGATACCCTCGCGCCAAAACAAGCCTCTCGGCCTTCTCCATATTTTCGAGAAGAACTAAACAAAGCCGGCACAAAACCTGACCCTTCGCTAAACGATCCGGAACATCATCGGCAACAATTTTCCCTCGACTCAAAAAAATAACTCGATCACAAATCGCAGAGACCTCTCCCATCTTGTGGGAAGTAAATAAAATAGAGACTCCCGCCTGATCTCTTTTTTCTAAAAGAAACTCGCAAATGTCTTTCGATACATCAGGGTCTAAAGATGCCGTCGGTTCATCTAAAAAAACAATTTTCGGCTCAACAAAAAACGCCTTCACAATCATGAGCCGAGTAACTTGCCCTGCTGAAAGTACTGAAACAGGTTTTTTGCAATACGACGCAATTGAAAATCTTTCCAAAAGAGGCATAAAACGACGACGGCTCTCTTTCCGAGAAATCCCATAAAGCAAACCAAGAACCTCAAGATTCTCCTCTACCGTTAAAATATATGGCAAACTCAAATAGGTACTTGCAAAAGAAATAGAATTTAAAATTTCTTCTCGCGCATCATCCAGTTCTTTTCCAAAATACAAAATGCGGCCCGATGTTTTTGTTAAAGTCCCTAAAAGCATTTGAATGGTCGTCGTCTTTCCCGATCCATTCGGCCCTAAAAAGCCTAAAATTTCTCCATGATGCAAATCAAATGAAATGCGATCCACAGCGGGATGAGATTCACTTCCTGGATATATTTTCGAAAGTTTTTGAACAGATAAAACCGCAGACAAGAATCACCTCAAAATAAAATACGATTTGATACACGATCTTGATAAGCAATTGACAAAAGAGTTGTAAGGCTTTTCTTTTCCAAAGCATCTCTCACCGTTTTTAAAGCCAGATCTTCATGATTGCATTCTACGGAAAGATGGGCCAAGTGAACATGTTTTAATCCCGGATGATGCAATCGAATCAATAGATCCGCACATTCTTGATTTGAAAGATGCCCCTGCTTACTTAAAACTCTTTCCTTGTAAACGGCAGGTCGGTGCGATGCATGCACCATTGACGGCTCATGATTTGCCTCCAAATACAGATAATCGCATCCCATTAATCGTTCCTTAACCAATGATGTTACATGACCCAGATCGGCACAAAATCCCAATTTCAAACCATCCATCTGCAAGATAAATCCTACAGGATCCAAAGTATCATGAGGCACACTAAAAGGATGAACTTCGATATCCTGAAATATAAAAGATTCCCCTGTAGTGAAAATCTTAAAACGAGGCCGAATCTTCAATGCACCGCAAATTCCCTTTGCCGTCTCTGCATTCGCCAACACAGGAATGTTGAGCCGCTCGCAAAGCAAACGAAGTCCTGAAATATGATCTGAATGTTCATGCGTAATGAGCACTGCTTGAATTGTTTTTACATCAACAGACAGCTCCAACAGCCGTTCGCAAAGCATAGAATAACTAATTCCCATATCAATTAAAATACGAGAATTCTTAGTTCCTATAAAAATAGCATTCCCTTTGGATCCTGAAGCTAAAGGGCAAAACCCCAACATAAAAACACTTCTTGTATATACCGGAGAAAGTTGATTCTTCACCTTTCTTTGGTATCTATATTGGAGAAGCAAATTATTCCAAAAATCCATTAAATGCAATTTTTTTGTGTTTAAAAAATATAACAATTCATTTAAACAAAAAAATTAGGAGATTAAT
>CAYVDU010000288.1:0-1924 GCA_964450765.1 uncultured bacterium
AAAAAAGCTCTCTTAAATTTAATGCGAAAAAGTAAAATCTGCTAGTCAAGAGCCTTATGCAATACAATCTGCTTTGCGTTCTTGGAAATTTAGCGCTTTGAACTCGCCTAAAACCCAATTTTTGAGTCATTTCCGGCATATTCCTATTAAAATCAGCTCAATTAAGTCCCACTATAATTCACCGCACCGTAAATAAACAACAAAAAGAGACTGATTAATAAGCATATTCAAAATTTACAACACCACTCCGAAATTCGGAGCTATTTCTTCCGAAGACAGAGACCCAGCAACCTGCAATAATTCCAAAATTCCTGCTAAAATTATACTCGATAGCAGGAGCAAAACTAAGCTGCTCAGAAGAAGGCTTTCCGGCATCAGCAAATGTACCGCTGAACACAATGCCTGGGATCCCGAAAAATGGGGTAATATTCGTCTGTGTATAAACACTGTCTAAAGCAAGCACCCAATTTTGATTGAGAACGACTTCAAAACTCACAATGCCTTGAAAGCTGTTTCCTGGAAGAACTTTCCCCTTAGCCCCAAAACCTCCCCCGTAAGCGTTAAATCCATGAACATTGACTGGGGTATTTATGGTATACTGCGCACTGAAAGTCGTACTCAGCCAATGAAGACCATACAAATGGAATATTTTGTAAAAAACCAAATCAAACTGAGTAGCAAAGGTCCCTTTTCCTGTTTGATCAGTCGACAATCTTCTAGGAGAAAAGCTCTCAAAATTCCCGGTGGGGAAAACTTCTCTAACAGCAAATTTGATCCCGGGGAAATAGGGAGTAAAATCAGAAGCCATAAGTTGAAAATCCAATCCAATAGTCAAGTCACCAGAATAGAAGTAGTGCTGATTTGAAGTTGTATTATAGAAAAACTGAGGGATGATATTGAGATCACACCAAGGAGTGAGCCCGAAAAAACACAAAAATTGAGCGTTGAGAGTGTAGAAATTCTCTCCTGTTGAAACGGAATTCCAATTTTTGTCGTAAGAACCTGTATTAGTAATAAAATAGACATACGACTTAACCATAAAATTTCCATAAGGCACAACCGTACCAATAGGAGCAATCAAAAGTCCTGTAAGCCAAGGTTCCATAGCTGTTTCTGCAGGTACTGATATTGACAATGTAGAGCTAGGCTCACATTGCACTCCGAGAATATCTCCAAGAGATAAAATGCCAATCAAAACCCATTTTTTCATTACTGCGTTCCTGAAAAGGGATACATGCCTTATAAGGGACCCATAACACAACTACGTTTTTGCAAAAAAACTAAAAACACGAGACTAAGAATTAATCCTGAAAAAAATAAGAAGAACTGTTAATTAAATAAAGCAATGAAACCCAAATCAATAAAGACAACAATCCAATTACAACACCAACCGGGTGTGTTGCATAGCCCTCAAAACTGACGTTTTTAGCTCATTCTATTTAGCCCAGAATAAGTGCTTATGGTGCGGTGGTGGCAGTGATTTACGGCCATGAATTCCCCCCAATAAAAGACTTTATTGAAGGACCCATCGACCCCATGACAGATGTAATTTCCTGTCTATAAATATGCTCGGAGGGGGACTCGAACCCCCACGGTATTGCTACCAGGGGATTTTAAGTCCCCAGTGTCTACCATTCCACCATCCAAGCAAAAAAGAAATGTGTTTTAGATTTTAAAAGAAAAGGGATTTTACTTCTCAGCGAGAAATCCCCGCAAGAAAAAAATCCCTAAAAATCTGAAGTTCTAACTAAAAACTACTCTTTATCCTCTTCTTCATCACGAATACGATCTAAGGAAAAAGAAGTCTCTTCTTCTAGATCTTCTTTCTCTACTTTCTCTTCGAAAGAGGTCTCTTCATGAACAACAGGAAATACATCTTCTGGAGAAGGGTCTGCTGATTTATAGCGACTGAGAGTCTCTTTAA
>CAYVDU010000289.1:0-1891 GCA_964450765.1 uncultured bacterium
GTTACATCCGCCCAATAAAAGAAACGTTATACCCATCCCAAGAAATAATATCGCATTTAAGCGCGCTAAAGCGCCGAAAATCGACGAACGCAAGGGGCATAATACTCGGTTCATCCTATGCCTTTTTCGTTCGTCGATTGGTCGGTGGTTTTCACGAGGCTTAAGTACGCCATTATTTGTTGGGATTTGTCTTACAAGAAAATAAAACAAAATAAGATTTCTCATATCGCACACTCTCTTCTTAAGGTCAAATCATGAGTCCGTTGCATAATTCGGATTTAGACCAAAAAAGATCGCTTTTTGAGAGATTTTGATTCTTTTCCCGCCCACATATGCGGGACGCCTCATAGGGGGCGGGAAAAGAATTAAAAAATCCAAAAAGCGAATTTTTTGGGCAAACCCCAATTATGCAACGGTCTCAAATCATATCCATGAGATTCTATTTTCTCAAAAGAACAAAATAGACTATTGCTATCAAATAGCGTTTTCCTATACGGGATAAGAATATGACCCCTGTAGACAATCCCACCCAATCTCCCCATCTTATTGCAGAAAGCCCAGCTATGAAAAAACTCATACAGGATCTCGATAAAATCGCGAAAAGCAATGCAAGCGTATTGATCACGGGAGAATCAGGAACTGGCAAGGAAGTCATTGGAACAGAAATCCATCGGCGCTCCAACCGCACAAAAGCTCCTTTTATCAAAGTCAATTGCGCAGCCATACCGGAGACTCTATTAGAATCAGAGTTCTTTGGACATGAAAAAGGAGCATTTACAGGCGCTTTGCAAAGAAAAATCGGACGATTTGAACTAGCCGATCTCGGAACCCTTCTTCTCGATGAAGTCACAGAAATTCCCTTAGTCCTTCAACCCAAATTACTAAGAGCAATTCAAGAACAAGAATTCGAACGTGTAGGAGGAATGCGCCCTATTCAAGTCAATGTCCGCTTCCTTGCTACATCCAATCGCAATATGCAAGAAGCCATCGACGCAAAAATCTTCCGAGAAGACCTTTTTTATCGACTCAATGTGGTCCCATTACAGATCCCTCCTTTAAGAGAAAGAGAGGAAGACATCGTCCCTTTAACACAATATTTCCTACAGAGATTCTGTGAAAAAAACCAAAAACCCATCAAACAACTTTCTAAAAATGCAATCCATAAACTTTTGAACTATCCATGGCCTGGCAATGTCAGAGAGCTCAGCAATATCATTGAAAGGGCCGTTGTCTTAGACTTTGACACAACCATTGAAGCAGATCATCTTTATTTAGAAATATCCCCTCTTTCCAAAACATCACAAAGCAAAGGCAGCTTGCCTATTGGGATCTCTCTACCCGAACTAGAAAAAAGACTTATTTTAGAAACCTTAGCTGCCTACGGAAATAACAAAACAAAAACAGCGCAAATCTTAAAAATCAGCGTCAAAACACTCAGAAACAAACTCTATGAATACGATTCGCTAGAAGAAGAGTCTTAACCTGAGTTTGACACCACATAATGAGCCACTCTACGCTCTAAAGAGGCTGGGATCTCAATCTCAACAAGAATATCATTCTCCTCATATTCACGTGAAATCAAGCGTCCCTCTTTCATCACTTCATTGAGAAAAGCATACTGACTTTGGGGAATACGAAGATGTACTTTCTTACGCAAACTTCCAATTTCTTGAATCATCAGATCAGTAAGACGATCAAATCCCTCTTCTTTCAAAGCAGAAATAGCCACCGTTTTAGGATATTTAAAACGAACCCTATCAATCATACGCTGATCTGAGCAAAGATCGATTTTATTCAGAACTGTTCTCATGGGTTGTTTTTCTGCTTCCAGCTGCTTTTACACATCAAATGTATCCTCTGCTTGAATTTCTGCAAGCGGCTGACTGACATC
>CAYVDU010000290.1:0-1882 GCA_964450765.1 uncultured bacterium
CTATATCGCCACTATTGGAACCACGTTCCCTACCTAACCTCGCCCACTCGTTAGGTCAGTGTCATGAGTCTCACCTTTGAAATGGCCAATCTCGATTTTGCACCCATCTATAGAAAACACTTTCACCACTTTGATGACGAGAAAAGCGCCCTTCTCATGGATCAGATTATCCACGATGAAATCCGTCACGTATCATTTGGGTATCGATGGCTGAACCAATTTAAACAAACTCAAGATTCTTGGGATTACTGGACAGAAAATTTAGCTCCCACTCTCACCCCCAAAAGAGCAACTGGGTTTGTTCTTCATGAGGAAAATCGGAGAAAAGCAGGAATCCCGGAAGACTGGATCGAAAAATTCCGATCGCTTAAATAAACCTCTTACGCAAGCGGTCTCATAAATAGTATAGTGGATTCAATGATAAATTGCATGTTTTGGCTGTGCCAAAGCGTCGAATTTCAACGATCGCAAGTTGCATTGTATTGAGTTAACTATGCAACTTACGATCGTTGAAATTCGGCAGCTTTCATACTTGCCAAAACATGCGATTTATCATTGAATTCACTATGCTATTTTTGATCTTGCCCAATCAAGGACCGACTCACCAGTTTCTCTACCGGTTGAAGCTCTACAAGCTCTGAAGAAATCGAGCCTGTTTCCTTCAGTTTACGCGCTGTGACAAGCACTCGGGATTCCATAGAAGCAATACTTTGATTGTAGGCCTCTGTCGCAGAACTAAGACCCCTGCCTACTTTATTCCAGTATTCACACAGAGTTCCAATTCTTTCATAAAGTTCTTGTCCCAGACGAGCCATCTCTTTCGCATTTTTTGAAAGACTATCTTGCTTCCAGCTAAACGCAACAGCTCGTAAAATGGCAATTAAAGTGGTTGGCGTCGCGATAATGATGTTCTGGTCCGCCCCCACTTCAATCAATGTCGGATCAGACTGCAAAGCGGCACTAAAAAACGCCTCCGCAGGCAAAAAGAGAATCACATATTCAGGAGTCGATTCCAACTGCTTCCAATATTCTTTCGCTGACAAATCCTTAATGTGCTTGCGCAAAGACATTGCATGTTCTTGCAATTTTTTTTGCCGCATTAAATCATCACCGGCATCGGAAGCATCCAGATACGCATGAAGTGGAGTTTTCGCGTCTACAGCAATACAACGCTGACCGGGAAGGCGCACAATCAAATCCGGTCTCCATATTTTCCCATCATGATCCAGCGTTTTTTGCTCAAAAAAATCACAATGGTTTAAAAGACCTGCAACTTCAACAACCCTCCGAAGGTGAATTTCTCCCCATGAGCCTCTTAATTGTGGAGCTCTAAGAGCTTGTACAAGTTGCGCAGTTTCCTTCCTCAACTCTTTTTCTGCCTTCACAACATCTTGCAATTGAGAAGAAATGGCTGCATACGCCCCCTCGCGCCGTTTCTCCAACTCTCTATGATGCGTATCCAATTGTTTCATCGTCTCTTGCAAAGGCTTTAACAAATCATCTATGGCTTTTTTCTTTGCATCTAAATCAAATCGGGCTCCCTCTTGATGTTTTTCAAAAGACAGCTTCGCAAGCTCTAGAAAGTGACGGCTATTTTGCTCTGAAATTTCCGAGGATAATGTCCTAAATGAATCAGCCAACGTTTTTTGCGTCGACATCAATTTATGATGAAACAAAAACCAAAGAAACAAAGAAATCGCTAAAAAAGAAATAACTAAAAGCATAATTAACTATGATCTAAATCATCAGGTTCCGGCTCAAATTCTTCCAGTGTCTTCGATTTTTTTCCGGCAATCAAACGAATAATCGACAAAATCAGCGCGACCAAAACATAGACCCAAGATACTAAGGCGAGAATCATCGGAAAAAAGTATAAAATTCC
>CAYVDU010000291.1:0-1867 GCA_964450765.1 uncultured bacterium
TTTAACGCTTTGAACTCCGTCAGAAAACCGATTCTTCAACTGTCTTCGGTATATAGTGGATTAAATTATAAATTACACATTTTGGCAGCGCCAAAGCCTTGAATTTTCAGAAACGCAACGCGCATTGTATTATCTTCAATACTATGCGCGTTGTGTTTCTGGAAATTCAACAGCTTTCGCACTTGCCAAAACATGCGACTTGTCATTGAATTCACTACATAAGTTTATTTTATTCCTGAGTGTCTTTGAGTGCTTAATGCACTCATTTGACGGAGTAAATTGATTGCGCGAGTTGTTATTTTTAAATAAGATGCTGATTCAAAGGGATCCCTTGGGTCGATTAAAATCCAGTGTTGTACGTAGAGGTCTTGGATGGGGATGTCATTCTTGATAAAAGCTTCTAAACAAACTGACATTCTGGAAGCTCTTGTTTGGTAGTGTCCAGATGTGTTGGTAAGTATCCACATTGTTTCATCCTCATCATCTTTTTTCAAAGTCCCGGCAAAGTCAACATTGCTTCCACGCGATACTGAGGAGTGATTGATTCCTATCGTGGTCTCATTGGATGATATTTTAGGATATATATATACATTCCCATTTCTTACAATTACACAGTTTGCGTATTGAGGGTTGGCAGCATCATCGATTGATTGATTCCTGACTAGGTATCGGGTAGCGTTTTGTGGAGACAAAAACTTGATCAAAGAAACTCGAAAGTGTTGGATTAGATGAAGTTTATCTTCAAGTGGTTTATCTGCATCCTTCAGAAAATCGATAATTGCTTGTTCTGTTTCTTTAAGTGTGGTGTATCCATTACGATAGACAACTAAAGAATCTCCAGATTCGTCGATCATTCGAAATTGTAAAGAAGAGACTTCTCCGAAGTATTCGGGTTGTAATGTTGTTTTTCTTAAGGTAACTGACATTTTCTGAATCGCTCAATGTGTGATTAATAAGTTCTTACTGAAAACATGGCAAGGTGCTGCTCTGCTGCGATTCTTATCTCTTCTTCTTTCGAAGTTTCGGGGAGATTCAAGAATTTTGCGATTACAGGAAGGGAGGTTCTGTAGGCCTTCTGCTCTGAGGTGCTTTCTGTGAAAATATCATGAAGTTTCCATCCGAAGACATTTGCTGGGGTGGGATCCTTTCGCGGAAATAAGACGTCGGTATAGCTCCCTATTAAAGCTTGAATAGGATTGGTATGTTGGATGGACATGTGTTTTATTCCTTTTTAAATTATTTAATAAAATATATTATATTATATATTTAATTGATTGTCAACTTAATTATTACGTTGGTGGTGATTGTATTTTTTGTTTTAAGATGCTGATTGTAAGTATATTGCTTTTTGAAAAAGCCTTCTCATTGTGATCTGCGTTAAAGCGTCAAAAATTGATGATCGAGAATTGTATTGTGTTGAGCCTTGATGCTTAACGGGTTCAATGAAAAATTGGCAGCTTTCAATCTCGTCTAAAAACCGATTCTTGAACCTTTTTTGGTATGCTTACTTTGAAGGAAGATCGGGGAGTCCAAAATGCGTTCGGAATTGATGATAGAGTTCATCTGTTTTGAATTCAACCTTATCTTCAGGAGGAAGGGCAATGACAACTACACAAGCTGATACGGATCCTTCAGGGACTGGATGGATGAGCCTGGGATCTAATCTTAGCACCTCCAGTTTCTTGAGAGCATCTTTAACGAGATCTTCTGGTTTTACGCGGTCATTTGGGGTAAATATAGATCCCGTGCGTCCAGTTTCTTGAGAAGCCCATCGATCGAATGCGCGGTCGTCAATTTCTTTACCTACAATAGTATAGTGGTTTCAATGAAAAATTGCATAGTTTGGCTGTGCCAAAGCGCCGAATTT
>CAYVDU010000292.1:0-1857 GCA_964450765.1 uncultured bacterium
TATTGATCAAAATCGATCCAAGATCCTTAAACAAGCGGCTTTCTATATGATGAGTCAACTAGAAGGGTGGTGCCCTTATGAGAAGGCTTCCATTTTGATTGATTTAGTTCTGCAATTCAAACCGAAAGTGATTTTGGAAATTGGAGTTTTTGGCGGAAAATCATTGATTCCTATGGCTCTAGCCCAGAAAACATTAGGTTTTGGAAAAACATATGGAATAGATCCATGGGATGCTACTGCTTCGGTAGAGGGTCTTGTTGCGGATGCGAATAAGGAATGGTGGGGAAAATTGGATCACTCTTCCATTTTGAGCAATCTTTTGAGAAACATTCAAGCGTTTGATCTACAACACCAGATTCATTTGATTCGAGCCACTTCTGTCGATGTTCCTCCTATTGAAGGAATTGATCTTTTGCATATTGATGGAAATCATTCTGAAGAAGCTTCATTTTTTGATGTCCAAAAGTGGGTTCCTCTTGTAAATCCAGGAGGCTTGATTATTTTTGATGATATTGACTGGTTTGAAAATGGCATTAATACTACAGGAAAGGCTGTCAATTGGTTGAATCAAAATTGTATAAAAATGGGAGAGTTTCAAGCTCATTCTTCTTGGGGTATTTGGTTTAAGCAATGATCGGGGTTTGGATTATGCCGAAAATCGACGAACGTAAGTGGCACTGTATTCATCAAATACAGCGCTGCTTGCTTTCGTTGATTTTCGGCGCTCTGGCGCGCTTAAATGCAAAGTTATTTATCATATTTGGTATTATTTTTTGTTGGATGATTTTTCCTTTGCAAGCGAAGTTGCAGGATCATTTGCAAAAATGTCCGGATAAAGAGGGGCATCATTCGATACAAAATATTGATTTCATTTATTTAATCAATCTTGATGAACGTCCTCAAAAATGGAACCGTTCTTTAAGTCAATTATTGCTTTATGGAATTAGTCCCTATCGATTTTCAGCTGTTAATGGATGGAAATTAAGCCTAGAAGCGATAAACGATTTGGGTTTGCGTTTTTCGTCCAATATGATTGGTGGATTTATGGGAACCACCTATCATTTGAATGGCGATTTTGCACCGAGTCATGAAATGATTCAAAATGAGGGGCAAAGTTATTTTTGTCATTGCCTTTCTCGCGGAGCTATTGGAATTGTTTTAAGTCATTTAAGTATTCTACGAGATGCTTTGGATTCAGGTTATGAAACGATTTGGGTGATGGAGGATGATGTTGAGATTTTAGATAATCCGCATTGTCTTTCTGAACTCGTCAAGAAGTTGGATGATTGCGTAGGCAGAGAGAATTGGGATGTTCTTTTTACAGATCAAGATATTCGAGATTCGCAAGGTCGTCATAAACCTTGTTATTGGGCAGCAAAACGTCCTGATTTTGGATGGAAAGGAAATCTCAATGATTATGCGTATCGAGTGGACGTTTCTGAAGATTTTCGATGTATTGGTGCTCGGTGGGGGGCTCATTCTATGATTATTCGCAAAAGTGGAATGCAAAAATTATGGAACTTTTTTAATACGCACCAGCTGTTTCTTCCCTATGACATGGATTATATATTGCCGATAGGAATTCGTCTTTTTAATAGTCGAAAAGATATTGTATCCAATTTGCCGAACGCTCCCTCTGATAATGGTGGGCCTAATTATTTACAGAAGTAGGACGTGATGATGTTTAAGATGAGATTATGTATCTTGGTGTTTGCAGCAATATTTTCTTCTCTTGTTGCGGAAGAAGTCACAAATGCTGAAGAAATCACTTATGAATGGCTTATTGGTAAAGCAGATACTGGTTATACAGATCATATTGCCCATTTTCGAGAGCTTTTCAATCATTTCAAGGTGAAA
>CAYVDU010000293.1:0-1832 GCA_964450765.1 uncultured bacterium
GTATTGAAGTTAATACATACCCAATTAAGATCGGCGATTTTTGACGCTTTGGCTCAGCCAGAAACTATCAAATATGACTTAAACGACTATACAACTCTGCCGGTACTTGCCAAACCTACTTATCTTCTTTTTTTATCCTATCCGAGCTCACCCAACACTCTCCCTCCAATCAGATGAAAATGCAAATGAAAAACGGTTTGTCCTGCATTCGGACCATTATTTGTAAGCAAGCGATACCCACCCACAATCCCCTTTTCTTCTGCAATTTTCTGTGCCACTTCCAGCATCTCCCCGATCAGCGGCCAATCATGCGGCTCTAAACTATGAATATCGCGAATTTCCTTTTTAGGCATAATTAAAATATGCACCGGCGCTATCGGATGGATATCTTCAATCGCCAAAATCCTCTCATTTTCAAACACTTTTTTACTGGGAAGCTTCCCTTGAATAATCAAACCAAATACCGTACTCATTATTAGATCTCTCTTATAAAAGGTTTATACCCGTTCCAGTTGAAAGGTCTCTTTATTTTTCTTTTTCTACGCTGATCCTTAAGTTTTTATTTGCCGGAACCTGATCGAAACAAAGAACTTTCAAGTGGAACCACTATATTACCTCTGCATGGTTATATGAAGAGCTTTTAATGCATCTTCCTTGGTTTCCCAAATAGAAATAAATCGCCCCTTATGACAAAAGATAGCCCCCTGAATCCGACTGACTCTTTTAAGGTCCTCTTCCAAAAGACCAGCCCACAAATCCGGCAAAGGACGACGTACTTTCAACCTTTCTTGCAAATTCGGAGGAATTCCCCTGAGCTTCCAGTGATTGCCCGATGGCATAATCACAAATTCAGCAGCGTGAAATTCCCCTCCCAGCTCAAAAAAACTATCCATCCAAGGGATTGGATGATCAAAAATCAAAACCCGAGAAGAACCTTCCATGGCTTTTCTTACAACTTCTTTACAATCAATTGCATATTGGTGTCGTTCCCTAAGACGAAGCAAATGTCCGCGAACAAAATCCACCGCACTCAAAAAAGCGGCATTCATTTCTTCATGACTCGCCTCATAACAAATCGGCAAAAAATTAGAGATCACTTGAGAAAATGAAGAAGTTCCTGTCTCTATTTTAGAAAGACCATTGTCATGAGCATCCACACCCATCACTAATGTCTTATTATAAGCATCATAAAGGTGCGATCCCATCAATCCATGTTCTTTCAAATACAAAAGCACCATCCCTGCACTACTAAAAGAACCTTTGTAATCGACCTGATGATGATCGAAACGTTTCTTCTTCGGATCGTAAATTCCTCCTACATCGCACACATATTCACAACGATCCAGCACCGACGCATCTCGTGTTCTTACGATTTTATCTTGATCAATCAAATCATAAAGCAATAAAAAAGCACATGCAGTCACTTCATCTGCATGGAAAGATCCGCTATGGACACCTAAACTACGTGGGATTATCATTTTTCTCTTTCAAGCTAAAAGTTAAAAACGATAACGTAAAAACAAAGGACCTGTCAAATCATTATGAAAATTTCGAGTTCTGCCTTTAAACATAATGGAAAAATCCCTTCGGTTTATACTTGTGACGGGAAAAATATAAACCCATCTTTAGAATTCCATGACATCCCCAAAGAAGCGCAAAGTTTGACTCTCATCATGGAAGACCCCGACGTCCCCCATCATCTCAGAAAAGATGGAATGTGGGATCATTGGATTTTAGAGGCAATTGCAAAACTCAGGTTCTGTCGATTTTTGGGTTCTTTTGAGCCGATTTTCGACTTTTTTAAGGGAGTCAATATCAACTTTCGTATATTG
>CAYVDU010000294.1:0-1820 GCA_964450765.1 uncultured bacterium
GATACCTTAGGAGGTGAAATGTTTAGCAAGCGCGCTATTTCTTTTTGGGTTAGTTTGCTGTTGCGAATGATTTGATTGATTTCTGAGAGCAACTCGGAATGGACTGTTAATTCTTCGGAATCAGATAAATCGAGGTCTTTAAAGATATTCCCTTCGGTAATATGAAATTCTTTTTCGCTCATCTGTTTTTTTCCATTTTTGGTATGCAATTTTTACAATTCATGGGATTGTTTTCGAGGCGTTTCTCATTCCTTCAAAGAAATTATTCATATGCGGGAGGGATTTTTCCATGGTGTGTTGCTTGTTCATAGGCATATGCGTATTGGACAACAGGGACATCGCAAAGTTCGGGGCCTATGATTTGAAGTCCTAAGGGAAGTCCTTGTGAATCGTAGCCGGAGGGGATGCTGATCGCAGGAAGACCCGCGAGATTGGCAGGGATGGTAAACATGTCTTGTAAATAGAGCTCGATCGGATCTTGGAGCGCTCCTTTTTCAAAAGCGCCTTTGGGTGCTGTTGGAAGTAAAATCGCATCGCAAGAATGGAAGGCGTTTTGAAGAGCTTCAATGATGAGGGTTCTTACCTTTTGCGCTTTTGTATAGTATGCATCTTTATATCCAGAAGAAAGAACAAATGTGCCTAGCATGATGCGTCGTTTGACTTCGGATCCAAACCCATCGTGACGGGAGAGTTGATAAACGTCTTTCAAATTTTTTGCTTCCTCATTGCGAACTCCATAGCGGATCCCGTCAAAGCGGGCAAGATTGGTTGAGGCCTCTGCTGTGGCAAGAATTTGGTATACAGCGATTGAATATTTTAAAACGCTAAGATCTACATCGATGATTTTGGCTCCCAAATCTTTCATGACTTGAACTGCTTTTAAGAAATTCGCTTGTATTTCTGGAGGTAGTGCTTCGATGAGGTGTTTTGAGATGCCAAATGTCGCTTCTTTGAGATCTGTTTTTAGAGGATAGTTTTCTACAGGCAGATCTAAAGAAGTGGAGTCATGAGGACAGTGCCTTCCTATTGTGTTCATGGTGAGGGCAATGTCTTCCACGGAGGATGCTAGAGGGCCAATTTGATCGAGCGATGATCCAAATGCGACAAGGCCGTAGCGAGACACCCTGCCATAGGAGGGTTTATAGCCAACAATGCCGCAGAGAGCTGCCGGTTGTCGGATCGATCCTCCTGTATCGCTTCCCGTGGCTAGAAGAGAGAGTCTTGCAGCAACACTGGCCGCAGAGCCTCCGGAGGATCCTCCAGGCACACATTTTAGATTCCAGGGATTTTGTGTGGGGAAAAAACTCGAATTTTCATTCGATGAGCCCATTGCAAATTCGTCGAGATTGGTCTTTCCTATGAGAAGAGCATCTTCTTCTTCTAATAAGCGAGTTATGGTTGCATCAAAGGGCGCTCTATAGTTTTTTAAAAATTGAGAGGCGCAAGAGGTGATTTCTCCCCGAATATGCATATTGTCTTTGATCGCAATGGGAATTGCTGCCAATTTCCCAAGAGGTTGATTTTGGGCGCGTTTTCGATCGAGCTCTTCCGCTTTCAATAGGGCTTTTGTTTCAAGTACGGAAAGAAATGCATTGATTTGAGGGTCGTAATTTTTGATTCTTTTGAGAAAATGTTTGGCAATCGTAGTTGCAGTGATCTCCCCTTTGATAAAAGCATCACGTAATTTTGTCGCCGTTAGTTGATGGATCATAAGAGGCATTTTAAATGTTTTTGGCAAGAAAGTCAAAATCGGCGTAAAATGTTTTCTTTTCATGTGAGGATTTATGAATGTTGTGAGAATGATCATTGCCGTATTGAGT
>CAYVDU010000295.1:0-1804 GCA_964450765.1 uncultured bacterium
TTCAACAGATACTGTTGCGCGGGTTCAAAAATACACTAATTTCTGTCCTACTCTATTTCTAGATTTGCATCCTACGAATCCACAAATGTTGATTAAGACACGCTATGAGCAATCTCAAGTCCTGCAATTGTGTAGGGTGGACGATATTGATGGCAGGCCTATATGCCTGACTACTTTCCCAGATGCTATTGCAGACGCCCTCTATCAGCCTACTGAGGGATTGTATTGTGTTTTTAGTAAAGATGTAGACGGTACTGAAAAACATCAAAATTATCGCTATGACTTTGATACAGGTTGCATCACCTTGCTTACAGATGGCAAATCTCGCAATACGTTGGGTGTTTGGTCTCCTAAAGGGGATAAAATGGCTTTTACATCAAATGAACGCAATGGGAAAGACCAGGATGTATATATCATAGACCCTCTCATTGCTGAATCCAAACGTTTAATAGCAGAATTTTCTGCGGGAGATAGTTGGTCGATCGAGGATTGGTCGCCAGATGGTACAAAACTGTTATTGTCCGAATACCTCTCTGTTAGTGATAGCAATCTTTGGTCTCTTGATCTAGTCGATGGTAGCCTTGCCTTGCTTACTCCTAAAAATAAGGAGGAGCAGATTGCTTATTCTCAAGCTCAATATAGTCCTGATGGAAGCAGTATTTTCTTGATTACCGACAAGGATTATGAGTTTAAAACGCTTGCCACATTGAATATAAAAACAGGTCAGTTGAAGTATTTGACTCAACATATACATTGGGATATCGATTTGTATGAGATTTCTCCTAATGGCGAGCAAATTGTGTGCGTAAGTAATGAAGATGGAGTGAGTCGCATTCATTTACTCACTTTTTCAGAAAATGGCGATGATTTGCGAGTGCTTAAAGAAATACCTCTCGGTGTTATTTTTAAAATTGCCTGGGAACGCAACGGCAAGAGTTTACGCTTCAATTTAAGTGGAGCAAAAACAGTGAATGATATTTATACATTCGAGCTAAGTAACGGTCATTTGAAACGGCTGACGAAAAATAGATCGACCATGGAAACAGAGCATTTTGTGGAACCTGAACTGGTGACATGGGAATCTTTCGATGGAAAGAAGATCAGTGGTTTTTTGTATCGTCCCATGGGTGCAAAGCAGGCCAAATCACCAGTGCGCGTTATCATTCACGGGGGGCCTGAAGCACAGTTTAGACCTGAATTTTTGGGACCACTTAACTACTATGTTGATGAGTTAGGAGTGGCTTTGTTGTTCCCTAATATCAGAGGGTCTACAGGTTATGGAAAAACATTTCTACAATTGCCAAATGGGTTGAAGAGAGTCGATGCATATGAAGATTTAAATGCTCTTTTAGATTGGATTAAAGCACAACCTGGTTTAGATGGTGATCGTATTATGGTATCCGGCGCCAGTTATGGAGGTCATGCTGCCTTGGCTGTTGCTACTCGATACAATGATAAGATTGCTTGTTCTCTTTCTGTTGTGGGAATGTCAAATTTAGTCACTTTTTTAGAAAACACTGAAATACGTAGACGGGATTTGCGTCGGGCTATCTATGGTGATGAAAGAATTCCTGCGATCCGCGATTTTTTAGCGTCGATTGCACCGATGAATCATGCTCACGCGATCACTAAACCAATATTTGTTGTTCAGGGTTTCATGGATCCGCGTGTTCCTTATTCTGAAAGTGAACAAATGGTAAAAATTCTAAAAGATATGAATACTCCAGTGTGGTTTTTGACTGCGAAAAATGAAGGTCATGGTTTTTCAAAGAAAGAAAACATAGACTTTCTATTTTATGCTACA
>CAYVDU010000296.1:0-1792 GCA_964450765.1 uncultured bacterium
CTCTAGTCTAATTTGGTCCTGATTGCGAATCGCTTCCTTGATGCCAAGATTAATTGTTTCGATGAGCGTCATTGTTTATTCTCCTTTCTTCGGTATTAAGGAATCTTAAGGTAATTTTTGATTTTCCCCAATGAAAAGTTCTGATTGTCATCTCCGGTACAATTTTCCCTTGATATTGATCAATAAAAATAGGAACGCTTCTATTTTTGAAAAAAATGTCATAAAAAATTTATACTTGTCATCCTTGTTTTATGATTCGGTTGGAAGATGAGATATCTACTTGTTATTTTCGGATTTATTTTGAACGCGTTCTGTGAAGATGTCTTTCCGTGTTTGGACAGACGGATAGATCAGGATAATGCTCGTTATGAGACGTTTCTTTCTGCTCTTCAGTTGATGAGTCAAAGACAATCGAAAATTCTTGTAGAAACAGGGACTTCTCGATATGGAGACTGGAATTGTGGAGGGGATGGGTGTTCTACGTTGATTTTTGGACAGTGGGCTAGTGAAAATGACTCTGTTTTATTTTCTGTCGATTGGGATGAGGAAGCTTTGCAAAAGGCTGAAGAGGCTCTTTCCGTTGATTCTAAGGGTTCTGTTCAATTTGTGCGGAGTGATTCAATTGCTTTTTTAAAAGAATTCAATCGTCCGATTGATTTTTTATATTTGGATAGTTGTGATTATGCGGATTGGGATCCCTCTCCTTCGCAGCGTCATCATTTGAATGAGATTGTTGCTGCGTATCCTTGGCTGCATGAACAATCGGTTGTGATGATCGATGATTGTTGTTTGCCTCAAGGAGGAAAGGGAAAACTAGTGATCAAGTATCTTCGAGAAAGAGGCTGGATGATTTTTCAAAAGGGTTATCAAGTTATCTTGGTTAAGCAATGAAGTCTATTTGTGTTTTTCTTTGTTTTTTTCAAATGATGTGGGCGGAAGAAAAAAAAGAGTTTGTCATTTTAGGAACTCGCCATGACGGCATGTTTAGTATGTTTTACGATGTGATTTTGGCGATGAAAATTTATGAAGCAGGATTATATGCAGGGATTGAGATCGATTTCGGCTATCCTCAAGAGAATGCAGTGTATTTCGATCAAGAGCATGGGCCTAATTGGTGGACGTATTATTTCGAACCTATTCGATATGGAGATACAAGCTCTCCAAAGAAATATGTTGTGGGGTATCTTCCTCATGGAGTTCCTTGGAATTTAGATTCTGAAACTCTAACGGCGAAAGAAAATGCGCATCGTTTAATTCAAAAATATGTACGCATTCAGCCGCATATCCTTGAGAAAGTAGATGCATTTGTGCAGATGTATTTTACTTCAGACTTTGTGATTGGAGTTCATTATCGGGGTACGGATAAAGAAGGGCCTTCTGAAAAAATGTTTATGGAAATAGATCGGCAAATTAAGCAGTGTGATCGATCCGATTATATGATTTTTGTGGCAACGGACTCTCAAATGTTTTTGGATTTAATGCTCAAAAAATACGGAGATACAGTTTGTTTTTGCGATCACGTCCGTTCTTTCAATGGAACTCCCATTCATTTGAATCCTTGGACTGATAAATATCGTATTGGAGAAGAAGCTCTCATTGATTGTTTGCTTCTTTCTAAAGGAGATATTTTAATACGGACGGACTCTAATTTAAGCTATTGTTCTACTTTTTTCAATCCGGATGTACCGGAGTTTTTTGTAAATTGATCTTATAGTGGATTAAATTATAAATTGCATGTTTTGGCTAGCGCGAAAGCTGTTGAATTTTCAGAAACGCAACGCGCATTGTATTA
>CAYVDU010000297.1:0-197 GCA_964450765.1 uncultured bacterium
CATAGTATTAATCCAATACAATGCATTTTGCGATCGTGAAAATTAGACGCTTTGGAGCTGCCAAAATGTGTGATTTTAAATTCAATCGACTATAGTAGATTAAATGAAGTTCTTTCATAGAGCTCTACTGATCTTTCAAGTGCTTATTAAAAATCTGGCAACTTTCAATTTTGATGTTTTTTTATCCCTTGTTTGTT
>CAYVDU010000297.1:297-1790 GCA_964450765.1 uncultured bacterium
TCGGGCCATTTTTAAAGGAGAAATTCAATGACTGCAATCTCAAATCAAACAACACCCAAACCAGAAAGCCTGACACTAACGCAAAATCCAGTACTATTTGGAGTTTTCTTGGGAGCTATGGGAAGCTTTGAATGCGCGGCTTTAGCGGGTGCTTGTGTGGGACTATTATCCGGAGCTCTCAACGCAAACGAATCCACAATAAACTCCATATTCAATGGACTCATAAAAGGAACTGCCAATGCTACAATTGCCGGCTCTGTTGTTGGAATCGTTGCAGCTCCGTTGCTCTGGCAAGGATCAGTATTTATGTCTCTTTTGCAAAGATTGGATTGGAGCACCTCCTGTCAGTTCCTAGGTTCGTTCATCTGCACAGCAGCTACAACCGGCTCGATAGTTGGCGGTGCTGCAGGAAACGCCACAGGCATTGCCGGCGGTCTTATAGCTAATATAGGAATCCTTTTTAAAAACAACCTGCCCAATCTATTTCATTGACAAATAGAACGAGTATATTACGGATTATCTATCCCCTATATACCGAAAATGATTCAAGAATCGGATTTTAGACGAGTTCAAAGCGCCAAATTTCCAAGAACGCAAAGCAGATTATATTACATGAATACAACCCCTTTTAAAATAATTTAATCCTGGCGATTTTCAATTCAATCCGAATAAATGCCTTTCAACCGGAACGTATATAGCCCAATCCAACAAATATAAATCGGACATTATGTCAAAAAGACAGACTAAAAAATTCTTTAGATACACCCTAAATAATAATGAAGTTCTTTCATAGAGCTCTACCGATCTTTCAAGTACTTATTAAAAATCTGGCAACTTTCAATTTTGATGTTTTTTTATCCCTTGTTTGTTAAAATCTCGGGCCATTTTTAAAGGAGAAATTCAATGACTGCAATCTCAAATCAAACAACACTCGAAACAGAAAAACCAACACCAATGCAAAATCCAGTACTATTTGGAGTTTTGATGGGAACTATGGGAAGCTGTTACTATGCGACTTTAGCGGGTGCTTCTGTGGGATTATTATCAGGCGTTCTAAACTCGAACGAATCCACAATAAACTCCATATTCAATGGACTCAGGAAAGGAACTTCGAATGCTGCAATTGCCGGCTCTGCTGTTGGAGTCGTTGCAGCTCCGTTGCTCTGGCAAGGATCAGAATTTTTAAACGTGTCTCTTTTGAAAACATTGGATTGGAGCACCTCCTGTAAATTCCTAGGTTCATTCATCTGCTCAGCAGCTATATCCAGTGCGATACTTGGCGGTGCTGCAGGAAGCGCCACAGGCATTGCCGGCGGTCTTATAGCAAATATAGGAATCCTTTTTAAAAACAACCTGCCCAATCTATTTCATTCATAACTGGAACGGGTATATAGTCGTTTAAACTATCAAGGATGATTTAAACGACTATATCATGGATTATACCGAAGACAGTTGAAGAATCGGTTTTCTGACGAGATTCAAAGCTGTAAAAT
>CAYVDU010000298.1:0-1780 GCA_964450765.1 uncultured bacterium
AATCGTATTCCTAAAATACTGCACGATCTAGGTGTGTCTATAGGGCTCACGTCTACAGAAGGAATGGGAACTACTGCTGAAGTTGAAAGTAGAAATATTACTGTATCGGGCGTTGAAATGATGTCACGCATTCAGAGGCAATTAGTTGCTTTGAAAGAGAAATATTCAGATGTTTTTTATTATTCTTTTATTTTGGAAAGTTTAGCCGTTTTACAAAGGATTAGGAGATTGGGATCGGAGCCTGTTGTTTTAAATGCTCTTTCTAATATCGAAAAAAACATGAGCGATCCTATGGAACATTATCAGGTCGATCTGATTTTTGAAGAGATTTTTTTATTGCTATCTATTTGCGAAAGAAGCGCATCGGATGTGGCTTTCCAAGATGTTATTTTATCTCAGATACAGGCTGTTGATGGGATTTCTCCTGCTTTCTCTTTGCATAGTAGCGGGATGACGGCGTTTACGCACTTACTTCATTCTCTTTATGAGCGACAAGGGACTCCTTTGAGAGTTTTATGTTCAAACGGATCTTATTTTGGATATGAGAGTGTTTTGAAAATGCATTCACAGATTGTAGATCCTCAATTAAAGACATTTAGTTCTTCCATTACAAATCCGGTTGCGAATCACTCTTGTGATGTGATTGTTGTTGATATGCATGCAAATAATATGACGGCGGATATAGAGGATTTACGGAAAATGAGTGCACCTCAAATTCGACGTCTTTTAGTTGAGCCTTGTTTACACAATCGAACGCAGCCGCTGACGTTAGTGGTTGATATTTCTACAACGCTTTTGAATGATGCTGAGGTGAAAAATTTTATTTTAGCCTATGAAGATTTAATTCAGTCGGGAGCTCTAAATGTTGTTTTTGTCACGAGTCTTGCTAAATTTTTTCAATGCGGATTAGATAAATGCACAGGTGGTGCAGTCCTTTCTTACGGAAAGGTTCCTTTGGAGGAAACAAACGTGCAGGGGATTCCAGAAAAATCTGTTGAATTGCTCAAATTATTGGCTCTTTCAAGATGTCAGATTCCTTATAAGAATGAGTCTCTTAGGGCAAAAAAGAATTTGATGATAAGGATGAAAGAACTCATCCGAACAGATCCTTGTTTTGCGAGCATTTTTGAAGTCATAGATCCTAAAGATGATGGCATTCCTTCGATCGCTCTTCGTTTTAAAGAGGATGATGGAAGTGAATTTTTTGAAAAATTGGCTTTATTGTCTTCTGATCATTTGTCTCAATTAGGCCTTTTGAAAAGGATGAGTTTTTCTTTTATGCATCCGAATGTGAATGCCTGTGCGAGTACGCTAAGGATTTCTGCGGGGCTTAGCAAAGATGGCGAACAAGAGCAGATTATTTCATATTTGAGGCTCTTGTCTATAAATATTCGAAAAGTGATGCAAAATTCACAAAGTCGAGAGTTATTGGCAAGGATGGCCAAAGCAGATTTATTGAATAGGCCGATACCCGAAGATTTTCAGGATGTGGATTCTTTAGGAGATGACTGCATGGAGCGTTGTATTCGATCTGTTTTTGAAGGGCAAAAATAGTTCTGCATTATAACTGGATCGGATAAAGGGTCCTGCATATGTGTGTGGAATGCCAATAGAGACTCCAAATTCTTCGTATCTTTTGAATTGTTCTGGTGAAATAAATTGTTTGACAGTGAGTTTGGATTTGTGTGCTTGTAAGTAATGTCCAATAGTCACGATATCGCAGCCGGCTTTTTTAAGATCTTGCATGGTTTCTTGGATTTGGGTCTCAGTTTCCCCGAGT
>CAYVDU010000299.1:0-1751 GCA_964450765.1 uncultured bacterium
ATGCGGCTCTCATCACTTTTTGAGCGGTCATTTTGCAAGTCTCATTGAGTATATAAAAGGTATAAAAATATTCGCGGACTTTGCATACCGGCTCAGTCAAATAGGAAGCGACCTTCAATGCGATGATTTTATTCGCAGTCTCCCAATGACCGAAGCGATTTAATTCCCTACATTCGAATGATGCAGAGGGACTACACTCTACTGGATTAACCGAAACTGGGAAATTGGGCATAATCATAAAACAAATTATAAAAATAAAAAACAATCATATAAAAACACATTAAAAATAAGTAAAAACAACAATTAAACGCAACAACACAAAGAGCCATTCATTTATTAAAATGAATATATAGTAAATATATTTTTAATAAATAACATATGACATTTATATTATTTTTGATATAATAAATCCATGACAATACAAAATAATTCTAACTATAACCCCCCATCTCCTTCATCTTCTGTTTTCAAAATAACAAACATAGAACGAGGCAGATTTACAAAACTGACTGTTGGCCTTTTTTGTGGGAATGAGAACTCTTATACCATTGGCCAACGAGTTTTATGTAACATTCCTCCTGAATGTGGAATAGCGCAATTATCCGGGAAAGTAGGCACTGTAGTATATCGCACTTCTGCGAATCAATTTTCTATAGATATCGACTCATCGACATTTGATTCTTTTATACCGGCCCCCTTCTATAGCAGTTCTCCTCCTACAATTGTTCTTGCATGGCAATAAAGTCCATATCATTGGTTCTGGATACAATGATTTTCTCGAATAAAAAAGGTCATAACGATAGCACAGAGTAGACACAGGGGCAGGACAGTAAAAGCCAAAACATAGTTATTGGCTATATCAAGGATCCAACCAATTAAAGGCTGAACGAAAATTGCACCTGACATCGCAAGCATATTCGTCAGTCCGCTTGCAGCACCGGAAGAGAAAGGACGATTGATTTCACAAGCTGTTGTATAACTCACGGCGACAGCTCCGGAAAAAATGCCAAATAAAAGCAAAATACTACCCATCCAAAGAATGGAAGGGCTAGGGAAGTAGATAATATCAATCATTGTGATAGCCGCTCCAACGGCCCCATAAAACATAACTCGCTTACGTTTTCTTATTCTATCAGAAATCCAACCAAATAAAGGAGCTCCAATAACCCAGCCAATAAAAACAAATGAAAGAAGAGAAGCTGCATCAACCGTTGAAATAGAATAGAGCTTTGAAAGATAAGAAGTCCCCCAAAGAGCTCCAAAACCGTTCGTTGGCGTGGTCATAAAAAAAGCGTAAAAAGCAACAAACCATGTTTGCGCATTTCTAAAAATCGCAACGAGATTTTTCCATATCCCCATTTGCGTTTTCTCTGGAATACTTTGGATATGATGAGAAGGGTGGTCGCGCAAAACAAAAAACGAAAGCAAAGCCAGGGGAATACCAAGAGCAGAAAGAACCCATAAAGTCTGATTCCATCCAATCATAGAAGCACTTTTAGCAATTGGGCCTTCTCCAATAATAGCTCCTGAAGTCCCTAACATTATGGTAATTCCTGTCATCAATGCAAAATGACTGGAAGTAAACCAATTACGAATAACTCGCACTGTAGCTACAAAGGAAAAAGCGGCAGCAAAACCAATCAAAAATCGGGAGATACCCGCTAACATCGAATGCTGCGCATAGGCAAATAAAGCTCCACCCAAAATACATAAAGGAACCATCGCACAGACAATTTTCCGCGGACCAAAAC
>CAYVDU010000300.1:0-1743 GCA_964450765.1 uncultured bacterium
GAGCATATTGCCGGTTTTTGTTCGAATCGAGATTCGTTAGCAGATCGTTTAATGGCAGCGTCTTTAGACACTGCAGAACTTCTTTGGAGATTGCCTCTTCATGCGGAATACAAAGAAGCTTTTAAATCGGATATTGCGGATACGACGAATTCCGGAGGTAGAGAAGCCGGTTGTATTAAAGGGGCCCTATTCTTAGAAGATTTTGTAGGAAAAGTGCCTTGGGCTCACATTGATATTGCTGGTACTGCTTTTTGGTCTAAGCCTAAATATTATCATCCTACAAGAGCAACCGGATATGGGGTAAGGCTTTTGGTGGACTTTTTAAAGCGATCTCAGGGTTAATCAAGTGGATTTAAAACGAGTGCGTTTTCAAGTGGAAAAGAGGCAAAAACTTGTCTCTTTTCTTCAAGAGAAGATTGGAGGATCTGGTAAGAGGATTCGCAAATCTTTAGAAAATAATGCATGTAAAATTAATGGAAGAGTTGAGCGTTTTGGGTCTGTTTGGGTTGAAAAAAATAGCATTATTGAATACCAAGAGCCAGTTTTCGAGGCAATGTCTTGGTCTTTACTTTTTGAAAATGAAGATTTGAAAATTGTTGCAAAACCGTTTGGATGGGTATGTGATGATGCATCTTGTCAGAAAACTTTTGGAAAAGATGTATTTTTAGTGCATCGTCTTGATAAAGACACAACGGGCGCTTTGATTTTGGCAAAAAGTAAAATGGTTAGAGATGATCTGATGCATTTGTTTGCTGAAAAGCTGGTTGAAAAAAGGTATTTGGCCTTAGTGGACGGCGTAGTGCAGTTAGATGCTGGAGTGAAAGACACTTTTTTAGCTAAAAAAGGAAGTTTTGAGGGGCAGACCATTTATGGATCATCTTCTCGCGGAGACAAGGCCGTTACTCGTTGGGAAGTGGTTGCTAGAGGGACGCATGAAACTCTGGTGCGCTGCTATCCTACAACAGGAAGAACGCATCAGATTCGGGTCCATTTAGCGGAACTAGGCCATCCTATTTTAATCGATCGGCAATATGCGGAAAGATTTCGTTCTTCTGTTGTGGCGATGCGTCCTTTATTACATGCCGAGAGAGTCTGCTTTTCTTATCGAGGATCTTTGATTGAATCGATAGCGCCGCTACCCGCAGATTTTAAAAAGAGTCTTGATTTGGCGCGGTTGGTGAGTTCTTTATATTAGACCTCTTTCGAAACTCAGGCTTCGTTGCGTTTGGGGTTCTTTTGAGCCGACTTTTCGATTTTTTTGCGAGGGTAGTATAGTGGATTAAATTATAAATTGCACATTTTGGCAGCGCCAAAGCGTTGAATTTCCTGAAACGCAACGCACATAGTATTGAAAATAATACAACGCGCGCTGCAATTCAATGTTATTTTTTATAAATGGTATTAAATCACTTTTGCAAGACTGTCTCTTTCTTTACTTGAAAATTCAACCGTACTTCCTTTTCGAACATTTGCAATCTGGGTATTGAGTACTTCCATGGCTCCAGAAATATTTGAGTTGTCATAATAAGCAGATCCTTTAGAGGAGAATCCATAACTATGGGCGGTTTGGATTGCATTGAGATCTGCTCCTAGGAATATAAATTCCCATCCGAGAGCTTGCTTTTCTTCGACCATTTTTTTCACTTTCTCGATTGTAAATTCATGACTTGCATTCTCAAGTCCATCCGTGATGATTGCAACAACCACTTTTGTCGGTTTTTCGGATGCATCCATTTTTTCTAT
>CAYVDU010000301.1:0-1739 GCA_964450765.1 uncultured bacterium
GGTGTACACAGCACAACCTGAGGCATTCCCTCTTCAAGGTGTACACAGCACAACCTGAACCCTAAACAGGCCTCTTCTTCTTAAATTGACCCAAATGCTCAAGCGCTTTTCCTGTGCCCAAGCAAACCGCTAACAACGGATTCGGAGCCACAAAAACAGGCAATCCTGTTTCTTTAATGAGCGCCTTATCAAGACCCTTCATCAAAGCGCCTCCGCCTGCAAGCACCATTCCTCGCTCCACAAGATCTGCAGCAAGTTCAGGAGGGCATTTCTCAAGCGTCAACTTGACGCTTTCGATAATTTGTTGAATCGGCTCAGCCAAACATTCTCGAATTTCAACGGAATTGATTCTCTTTGTGATCGGAAGCCCCGCCACTTGATCGCGGCCGCGTACTTCCATTTCCAATTCATTGTTGCCAAGAGGATACGCAGAACCAATTGTAATCTTAATCTCTTCAGCAGTTCTCGGCCCAATCATGAGATTGTATGTACGACGCATGTAATTCATAATGCAGTCATCAAACTCATCTCCAGCAATCCTTAAAGAACGAGATTCGACAATACCACCCAAAGAAATAATCGCAATTTCAGTAGTACCGCCGCCAATATCAATAATCATGTTCCCAGAAGGCTCATGCACCGGCAGATCTACTCCAATCGCAGCCGCCATCGGCTCTTCAATCAAAACAACTTCCTGTGCGCCTGCATGAAGCGCAGAATCTTCAACAGCTCTTTTTTCAACACCGGTAATTCCAGACGGCACAGCAATCAAAATACGAGGACGAAACAAAGATCTCGCAGGAGTGACGCGCGCAATCAGAGCTTTCAACATCCCCTCTGCAATTTCAAAATCAGCAATCACGCCATCTTTCATCGGACGAACAGCATGAATTTTTCGCGGTGTTTTTCCAAGCATCGCTTTCGCTTTATGCCCGACAGCAAGCACTTCATTCGTCAAAGAATCAACAGCAACCACAGACGGTTCCGCTAAAACAATCCCCTTGCCACGAACATATACAAGCGTATTTGCCGTTCCCAAGTCAATTCCAATATCACTGGAAAAGATCCCTGATATACGATGCATTTTCTTCATCAAAAGATCTTTCATCTCAGAAAACATTTTAAATGAACGATTTGCTATATCTAACTCTGCCATATTCTATCTTTTAAGTTTGCAAAAGTTCTAATACATCTTCCCACGTCAACTTCGCGATTGCTTCATCATCGCAGCTCACGACTTTCTTGACCAATCCTTTTTTACGTCTTTGCATTTCCACAATTTTTTCTTCGATTGTATTCAAAGTCATCAGTTTGTAAGAAGAGACCGATTTTTTCTGTCCAATGCGATACACACGGTCGGTTGCTTGATTTTCGACAGCCGGATTCCACCACATATCGTAATGAATCACTGTATCTGCTCCCACCAAATTCAAACCTGTGCCCCCTGCCTTTAAAGACACCAAGAACACAAGGATTTGCGGGTTTTCATTGAACTCTTTGACAATTTCAAGACGATTCTTCGTTGTCCCATCAAGATAAGCAAACGAAATTCCTCTTTGCTCAAAATCTTCACGCATAATGTGAAGCATTTTTGTGTATTGGCTAAAGATCACCGTCTTATGACCACCCTCTACAAGAGATTGCAAGAGTTCAAGAAGCATGTCATATTTTGCAGAATCTCCCGGCTCCGGCTTTTCTTTGGCAAAAATAGCTGGATGGCAGCAAATTTGCTTCAAGCG
>CAYVDU010000302.1:0-1712 GCA_964450765.1 uncultured bacterium
GCATCTTTGTTATATATAGTGGATTAAATTATAAATTGCATGTTTTGGCAAGTGCGAAAGCTGTCGAATTTCGGCGATCGCAAATTGCATAGTATAACTGAATACAATGCAATTTGCGATTGTTGAAATTTGGCGCTTTGAACTCGATGATAACCTGACGAAAGGAAGGATTGGCAAGTCTACGAATCTTTGTTCGTAGACTTGTCATTTACATGATTTAGTCTAAAGAAAGATCTGCAACGATTTGTTCTCTTTGTTCGAGCAGGGTGAAGCGTTCTGCATTGACGATTTGACCTTTGTAAAACCACTCAGAATCTACGCTCTCTTCAGAATACATTTTTGTGCATCCATGCTTCTTGTCATTTTTCCAGGTAATTTCTGCTGTGAGATTTCCTAGGTCGTCATAGTGCAGTTCTGTACCGTGCTTTTCCCCATTGAGGTAAGGAATTTCGGCGACTTTAATTCCATTTCGGTAGATGACTTTTAGACCGTCTAGAACTCCGTGGTTCCATGAGAGTTGCATAAGAGGTCTTCCCGATGGGGCAAATTTGAGCTGTTCTCCATGAAGTTGATAGTCGTGATAATGAGAAATCATGTGAATTTCTCCATTTGGATGGAAGGTGGTTCTTTCTGCAATGATGCCGCTTTCCATTCGATCTCGTGAAATTAAAAGCCCTGAACGATCTCTTTTGATACGAGTGCCGTATCCTTGATCAACAGACGATTCTAAGACGTGCTCAGGCGTATAATAGGATCCCGCAATGAGAACGTCATTGGCATATTCTTCAATGCTTAGAGGGATTCCTTTCTCATCCCAAAGAGTGATGATATTGCGATTTTCAAATTCATAGAGATCCTCTCTGATGGGAACTCCTGCTTGATCATAGGTTGTTTCTTTTAAAAGAGAGCCTTGATCATACACCATGCATTTTTCGATGGTGGATTTGTGTGGGAATGTATACGTTGTGGAACCGTGTAATTGCCCATTTTCGTAGGCACGGGTTACTTTGACGCCGTTTTTCAGCATTTCAATGACTTGCCCGTCTTTTGCTCTTTCTTCCCATTCAGCTTCGGAGACGTCAAATCCGTATTTGTGAACATATTTTTGGGAGACGATTTGGTCGAGTCCTGAATTTGACTGACACGATGCGACAATGAGGCCGATAGATGCAAGCAAATGAGAATTTTTCATGACAACTCCGTAGAAGAAACTTGAATTACGTATATGATCTTACGTAGCACTCGTTCATTTAGCAAGGAGTTTTGTTACATGATCCATCATTTTTTTGTGTTCTGCTTCAACTGCTTCATGAGAGATTGTTTGCAAAGAATCTCGATAAGTGAATCGGAATGTTGCATTTTTTTGATCGCAGTTTTCAGGTTGATAGAGATCGATGAGTTGCACTTTTTCCATTAAAGAGGAGGGCGTAGATCGAATCTTTTCTAAAATTGAATCAATCTGTGTAGATGCAGAAAGAGACAGCGTCCAATCTCTTTCTGAGGAAGGGAGTGTTGGAATGGCTGTAAATTGGGAATGAGACGGCGTTAGGAGTCTTAAATCATGGAGATTGATTTCGGCAAACAAAACCCTTTGCTTGATCCCCATTTTTTGCAAGAGATGGGGATGGATTTCTCCAAAAGAACCAATGCTCTGATTGTCCCATACAATATCGACTTGCCGTTTAGGATGGAAGCTGATGTGATTGGATTCT
>CAYVDU010000303.1:0-1705 GCA_964450765.1 uncultured bacterium
TTTCCCTCGGTAAGGACCTTTTTTTTGTTGGACGACGAGAAGTTTTTCATCTTGCAAGACAACGGCATAGACTCCGGTTCTAGACGTGATTTGTTTTTTTTCTGGTAGGAAAGAAAGGTCCGCTAAAAGCAGGTCATTGGGTATTTGGAGCACGCATGTTTCGTGGATTTGGGTGATGACTCTTCGCTGTTCTGACCATACAAGCCTTTTTTTTGCTTCTTCAAATGGAAGCCACTCATAGGCATCATGTTCACTTGGGGATAACGTTACATCTGTTTCTTTAACGAAGGCAACAAAGACAGGAATACAGGTAATTTTATCAAGAGATTGCATGTAAAATGTTTCCACAGCATCTGCACAGTAGATTTTGAGAGGAGAGAGTCCCGTTTCTTCTTGGATTTCTCGAGCGGCCGCTTGCGAGGCGGTTTCGCCTTCTAAAATACCTCCTGAGACCATTTGCCATGTCCCTGGTAAGTATTTCCCAGCACGTCGAATGAGAAGATAGAGGGGGCCTTCGGGTGTCTTATGAACGATAAATGCAGAGATGCAGTGAGGCGTTATAAAAGAAGTCATGATTCTTCCTTTTGAGGAGAAGCACCTGCGCCGGCAAGGATGCCTCCATCGACTGTAAGTTCAATGCCAGTAATGTATTTTGATTCATCGGAAGCTAGATAAAGAGCTGCGTAAGCAACATCCGTTGGATCTCCCATTTTTTTCATGGGAATATCTTTGGCTATGGCCTTCATGTTTTTTTGTCTTGTTTCACCGTCTCCTAGCATCGGATCCCACATCGGGGTGAGAATCGCCGCGGGATGAATGGAATTGCAACGAATCGGATACCCTTGACTGCAGCAGTAGAGAGCCACCGTTTTGGTGTGGTTGCGTATAGCCGCCTTGCTGGCTGCGTATGCGGCAGCTCCAGGTATTCCTACAAGACCTGATCTCGAGGAGATATTGATGATGGAGTTGTTGCCTTTATTTTTCATGCATTGAATGGCGTATTTACATCCGAGAAAGACCCCATCAGAGTTCACAGCATGGACAGCTCTCCAATCTTTTAACGACGCATGTTCCGGATCCTGGGGACCGAAGCCTTCTTGAAATCCTGTGATTCCAGCGTTGTTGACGAGGATGTGGAATCCTCCAAATTGTTGAATGATGTCAGTTGTTATTTTTTTCCAATCATTTTCCAATGATACATCGAGATGAAAGTAGATCGCCATTTTGCCTATTTCACGGGCAACGGATGTGCCTAAATCATCATTGATGTCTGTAAGAATAACGAATGCGCCTTCTTGTGCAAAAACGGTGGCAATTTCTTTGCCGATTCCTTGCGCAGCACCTGTGATGAGTGCAATTTTTCCTGCGAGTCGATTAGACATATTTTGCTTTCCATTGGTTTGCTTCATTGATGAAGAAATGAACCGGCCTGCAATTGTCGACAATCCAATTGTGCTCTTGTATGTTCATCCAGTAACAGATCGCCCAATGAATGCCTCCATGAGCAACAATGAGAACAGGTCCCTCGTTTTTAAGAGCTTGATGAATGCCATTTTTAGCTCTTTCAAGAAAATTCTTAACAACAAGAGATCCCTCATCAAAGGCAAGAGAGCCTAAAGATGTCATTTCACCCCAAATTTGCGACGTGCATTCAGAGAGATCTTCAATTTCTTCATGGTTTTGATCGGGAACTAAGAGTTCTTTT
>CAYVDU010000304.1:0-1661 GCA_964450765.1 uncultured bacterium
TGAGGGGTCTTCTTTCAACAGGATATCCCCCTTCTTTGGAAACTCCATTCTCTACTTCTTCATTGGCTAAAACAGTTCCTAAAGTTGGGCAAAAATTGACGTTCATTTCGGCTTCATAGGCAAGCCCTTTTTCAAACAGTTTCGTAAAAATCCACTGAGTCCACTTATAATAAGAAGCATCGCTGGTTGCCACTTCTCGGCTCCAGTCATAACTAAATCCAAGAGATTCTAATTGACGGCGATACGTTGCAATATTAGCTTTTGTAGTGATTGCCGGATGTGTTCCCGTTCGAATAGCAAACTGTTCAGCTGGTAAACCAAAGCTATCCCAGCCCATAGGATGTAAAACGTTGAACCCTTTTTGTCGTTTATAGCGCGCTAAAATGTCCGTGCCTGTATACCCTGTTACGTGGCCAACGTGAAGTCCAGCCCCGGATGGGTAAGGAAACATATCTAAAATATAATATTTTGGTTTACTTCGATCGATTTCCGATTTAAAGGTTTGCTTTTCTTTCCAAAAGGACTGCCATTTTCTTTCAATGGCTCTGGGGTCGTATTTTTTTTTCATAAGAAGGTATTTTAGAAAAAAAGGGCTGTATTCGCAAGCATTATCGAAGAAAGGTGAAGAATTTGCTTTTGAGCGAGATCAAAGCGCCAAATTTCCAAAAACGGAAAGCAGATTGTATTGCGCTATACTATCTGCTTTTCGTCTATAGTCGATTGAATTTAAAATTACCCATTTTGGCAGCGCGAAATCTTTCTCATTTCCATAGGAGAATAAATCCAAAACTCAGGTTATTATTTTAGCAAAGTAGCGTATTGGCATTCTCTTGGGAATGGAAGCAAGTTCGGTGGAGTTTTCATTCCCTTTTTTGTAACAACATACAAAGGCCTCGTGTATCGTTTCGGAGGATTCGTTGAAGTTTTTGGATCGTAAGATGGATCATATGTTTGATAATGCCAAACCTTATCGAGTTGATCATAAGGGATAAGCGTTGTTCCGCAACTGGAAAATGTATCTGAAAATAGAAATCCTTGATCACACTCCCCGATTGGAATCATCACGTGACCTAACCCCCAAAAATCCCTAGAGTATCCTTCGGCAGGAGGATTATCGTCCCACCCTTGAGAAAAAAACATTGCCACTTGTCTGGCCTGAATAATTTTTCGCAATTGTTCGTTTGATACATGGGTTAATTCTTTTACTCTAAGTCCTCTGCTTTCTAAATAACGAACCATGGTGAGGTGATTTGTTCCATCTTCTGTTTCCAGATCCTTTGCTGTAGGATTTTCAAATACAAGATCTCCAAAAAGACGAAGAATCGTTGTGACTGTTGCGGCTCCGCAACTATAGTCATGGGCTTGCATCGTTCTAAATACGCCCCCTAAAGGCATTTTAGCATTTGTAATTCGAACAAAAGATTCTTGGTATTTTCCAGCTGGGCTGTTAAAGAAGAGTTTATTAACAGGAAATTCTGTTGCGATCATTGCTATCTCCATATTTTATGGAAAAAGATATCAGTTTTTATTAAATTGCTCAATCTTAAATTAATATTTATATTTTTTGAAATTACCAATTAAAATAACAGCCTACATCTAATGGTAAAAAGGAAGAAAATGGGATCTGTTTTTCCTTCATAGCTATGTAAAGATCATAAGGG
>CAYVDU010000305.1:0-1661 GCA_964450765.1 uncultured bacterium
ACTTACAACCGTTAAAACTTAACGCTTTGACGCGCTGCAATTCAATGTTATTTTTCATAAATGGTATTACTCCCCCGCATTTTTTACCAAAAATCGGCCACAATAATCCCGAAAAGCCGACGAAGCCTCGGCCGTGCAACAAGCCCACTGAAATAAAACACATCTAATTAATCATCAATCACTTAAGAAATTAAAAACCACCTTCTCTTAAGACATCTCACATTATTTATATATAAAAAAATTTTAAATTTATAAAAAAGTGTAATTATTAATACAAATTTAATATAATATAATAATAAATAATATTATATGCTTAAAACAAGATTTCGATTTCTACAACCCAACCTATTTAATTGGCAATACGCTCGTTCTTCTGTAAAAGCAGGCGCGGCTGCTTGCAGTTTATACTATCTATTTTCCTCTTGCATTCATCCCGGCGCATGGGATCAAAACCATGACAAAATGATCAATCTTCAAGATGAATATTTCATCGTGCCAAACCGATCTATGATAGAAACAACACAAACAGAAAGAGAGTGGATCGCTCATATTGAAGAATGCAGAAAAGATCATAAGCAATTGGAAAAAAAATTAGATCCTACCCTAAATGCTAAAAGAAGACCTTTTTCTGGAGATTACCGTCTAAATATGCGAGGAGTTGGATTGATCGCGGCACATATTGCAAGAAAACTAAAGCTCGAAAAAAAATTATTTGTTTGTGAAAGCATACAAGCATTTCAATCTGAATTAGAAAAAATAGCTTCACAATCAGGCAATCAAAAATGTGTCTTTATTATTCCAAGTGCGCCTTACGAAGTAGACCCAAATAGAGAACAAAATACACATAAAATAGCGATCGGAGTTCAAAAAGAAAATCGTCGCTTATCCATTGTCATGTTTGATCCTTTAACAGATCATTCACATAAAGATTACCTTCACACAGTTTCAAAAAGGGATTTTAATCAACCCAATTTAAGAGGAGCAATTGATCATTGGGGAGCTTACTATGGGGGAGTTGCCGTTAAAACGATCATGCATTCAAGGCTTTCTGATGTAGATTGTACTGTATTTAGTTCAAGCATGAAAAGACAGCATACTGGACGAGGTTGTTTCGTCTTTGCACTTCAAGATGCACTCCAGTTTTTAAGAGATCCAGACTTTATTCACAGAATCATGCCTACAAAACTCGAGGTCATCAATTCATCTTTTAAGGTGGCTAATGTCGTTTCTTTTCCCCCAGAGGTGATGATTTCCACACAATCTCGAAGCACCGTTTCTAAATACGTTCGTCTATGTGAAAAACATAAAAAACCTTCAAAATTGGGAAAATGGCTTGAACCTCTAGAGGGGATGGACATCACAGATGCTATAGGCCTCCATCAAGATGGCAACAAAAAAAATAGATTTGTAGATGCTTTAAATGTTCAATATTCAAAGATGTTAAGTTATTTACTCTCTCTTCCTCCTGAAGAAATTGCAGAACTAGAACGGACAACACTCATTAGAGATCGTAGAATTTATCCAGATATACCGGAGAAAGTTGAAGAATCGGTTTTCTGACGAGATTCAAAGCTGTCAAATTTCCAAAAAGATAAAGGGTATATATCCGTTCCAGTTGAAAGGCACCCATTGGGATTGATTCAAAGTGCCTCGATTGAATT
>CAYVDU010000306.1:0-1660 GCA_964450765.1 uncultured bacterium
ATGTCTTCCAGAGGGTCGAGATGCCATTTTTTGGGGATGTCATTTTGGATGAGTTGCAAAATGATTTGCTGAATTCCTTCGGGCGTGTCTGATTCGATAAAGTGAAAATCGCTATTCTCATCTGTGTCTAGGAAAGGAAATTCTCCGTGATTGATTTTATGGGCATTCGTGATAATTTTAGAGCCTCTGGCTTGTCTAAAAATTTCGGTTAGTTGAGTGATCCCAATCGTATTTGAGGTGATGATGTCTTTTAATACGGTTCCGGGCCCAACGCTTGGTAATTGATCGATGTCTCCGACAAAAAGAACTCGAGCGCCGCTCGGAATGGCTCTTAGCAAGGCAAACAGTAAAGGTGTGTCGATCATGCTTGCTTCGTCGATGATGATTAGATCGCACTCAAGAGGTTTGTCTTTGCCTTTTTTAAATCCTCCGGAAGTAAAATCCATTTCCAAGAGAGAATGAATAGTAAATGCCTTTCTTCTTGTGATTTGAGTCATCCTTTTGGCAGCTCTTCCGGTGGGTGCTGCAAGAAGGATTTTATTGGTGAGTTTTTCGCTTACGCGTAAAATTGCGTTGGTGATTGTGCTTTTTCCCGTTCCAGGACCGCCCGTGATGATATGGACTTTATCTTTCAGGGCTTTGATGATGGCTACTTTCTGCTGCTCTGCAAAATGGATGCCCAATTTTTCTTCTACCCAGATAGCTGCTTTTTCTGCGTCAATGGGTCTGATTGATTGAGAACTATGGCAAAGACGTTTTAAATCGCCGGCGATGCCTTGTTCGTATGCGAAGAATGGTTTTAGCCAGATTAGGTCGTCTTGTTTGACTAAAAAGTTTTGCTCAATCAAATGGTCGAGTTCGTTTTGGATTAAAGAGAGGTCGACTTCAAGAGCTTTTTGTACGAATGTTGGGAGCTCTTGTAAAGGAAAACATGTATGTCCTTCATTGGATAGTTCCCAAAGGACAAATTCAATGCCTGCGTTAATTCTTTGTGCAGAGTGAAGAGCATATCCCATTTTAAGGGCAATCCCGTCTGCGATTTTAAAGCCAATTCCAAAAACATCTTTAGCCAGCTTATAAGGATTTTCTGTGACCTTTTGGATGCTCTGATCTCCATATGCCTTGTAAATGCGCTGCGCATAAGCAGGACTTGCCCCATGAGCTCGTAAAAAGATCATGACTTCACGGATCGAGCGTTGTTCTTTCCAACATCGCACCAAACTTTCTAGCTTTTTTTCTCCCAAGCCTGGGATTTCTAGAATTCTTTTGGGAGTTTGATCGATGACTGTAAGTGTGTTTAGGCCAAATTTATCTACAATTTTTTTGGCAAATACAGGTCCGATGCCTTTCACAAGTCCGGATTCTAAATATTTTTGAATACCGATTAAATCGTTAGGCATCTCCACTATGTAATCGGACACAGAGAACTGGGGTCCGTGAGAAGGGTGAATTTTCCACACCCCCTGGCAGATGACCGTCTCCCCCGCTTGCAGAGAGGGGAGATAGCCAACGATCACAGTCAATTCTTTTTTTTTAGATTCTTTGAGCTTTGCAACAGTGAATCCATTTTCTGCTTGAGAGAATACGATGGCTTCAACGTATCCGGAGATCTCTTCATTCATAGACTTTATTTCTGTAAAAAGAAGAATGGAGCGTATCA
>CAYVDU010000307.1:0-1654 GCA_964450765.1 uncultured bacterium
AACAACTGCACTTGCCGCCGCAGCAAATGTATAGAAAGCCACGGTTTTCATTTTCTGCCAAATCGAGGACGAAGGCTGCGTTTTTCCAGAGATAGAAGCCACTGTATTCACAGGTGGTTGTTCAGGAATCACTTCAACAACTCTCGAAGATAAATCTGGCGCACCAGCCAAAGAAGTCGCTTTGGAAGCATCCGAAATAACCTCTGCGGCTGGAAAGTTCTTAGCATCTGAAACCGCTTCCTTCCCAACACTCGTAAAATTTATTTCTGAAAAATCTCTTAGATACGAATCGATATTTTTAATTTCTGACATAAATATTTTAACCGCCAATTAAACTGGTCAACTCAGTAACATTATAAACACCAACATAAAAAAACAGAAACAATCATTCGCAAAATAATTTATATTTCTTTAATCGGATGAAATTATATCGAATGATTCAAGATTTTTTAATCTCAAAAATCTCTTTACCCTTGCTTTATACCGAAGAAAGTTGAAGAATCGGGTTTTGAGCGGAATTAAACTTTGCCAATTTTCGAAAACACAAAGCAGGTAATATTAACGCAATACAATCTGCTTTGCGCTTTTGGAAATTTGGAACTTTAAACTCCGTCAAAAAACCGATTCTTCAATCATCTTCGGTACACAACCGATTTTCGAATCATCTTCGGGCTAATATTATGAAGATTATTTTGTTTTTAATAACAGTTCTTTCTTGCGAGGCAATCCAATATACGCATCATCAAAATAAAAGTTTACACGGCATGTATGGCTCATACCCAATAAAACAAGATGCAACAGGGACAAGCTGGATGCCGGCCTCCACGCTAATGCCGGGAATTCATCTCACTCCGGATCAATGGGTCATGATGGTTCATGGATTTTTCACAACAGTCTATGACGATCAAGGCGGCCCCAAGGGAGGCAAAAAATTCTTCGCTGAAAACATGTTGATGTTCACTGCGCAAACAGACTTTGAAAATAACATATTTGGATTGCGCAGCATGTTCAGCATTGAACCTGCAACAATCGGCTGCCATGGATATCCCCTATTATTGCAAACAGGAGAGACGTGCAATGGAAGAGATCCCCTCATGAATCGTCAGCACCCTCATGATTTCCTCATGGAACTAGCTGCTGTCTACACATATCGATTTTCTAGAGAACAATCTCTATTTGCATACTTTGGCTACCCGGGAGAACCTGCTCTTGGACCGCCTGCATACATTCACCGTTTTTCTGCTTTTTTCAATCCGGAAGCACCTATTACGCACCACTGGATTGATTCAACGCATATCACTTTTGGCGTAGCAACTATTGGATATGTTCACGATTGGATCAAAATCGATGCATCTATTTTTAACGGAAGAGAACCGGATCCTCATCGATGGAGTTTTGACTCGCCTCGTTTTGATTCATATGCAATACGATGCTCTGTAAACCCAACACAAAATCTCGCAGCCCAACTCAGCTACGGATATCTAAAAAGCCCGGATAGCTTACACCCTAACGTCAACACACAAAGAACAACCGCTTCCATGAGTTATAATCAATCTTGGAACAACAACAATTGGCAAATCACCGCAGCATGGGGATTAAACAACAACCATCCAGGACATCTTTTAAACGGAGCTCTTTTAGAATCAGCCATTGA
>CAYVDU010000308.1:0-1625 GCA_964450765.1 uncultured bacterium
ATTTTCCTCTTTCAACGAATTCACAGCATCGGGAGGGATCGTTGTTAAAGGAGATCCTGTCCAATCAATTTTCCCTTCTTCAAACATTTTCAAAGCTGTATCTGGGGACGTCACAATTAAATCTACTTCGCCGATTTGAATAAGATCCTTTTGCCAATACATTGGATTTTTCATCAGTGTCATTTGATCTGTATGGCTCCAAGTTTTCATACAAAAAGGACCATTAGAAACTAGCGTATTTGCTTCAAGCGCCCAATGCAAAGACTCTCGAGTCACACGCGAAGGAGTCGGAAGAAATGGAGTCATCGTTAAAAGCTCCAAAAAATAAGGAGTCGGTGATTCAAGCTCTATAGAAAATGTCAAAGGATCAATCACTTTTAACCCCACATCATCTAAAGAGCCTCCGTGCATCTTCGCTTTTCTCGCATTTTTAATCGGATAAAAATGATAGGCAAGATCCGAAGGAAACTGCGGATCTAAAATCGTTTTCCAAGAAGATACAAAATCATCCGCTGTTAAAGGATCTCCGTTCGACCACTTTGTTTCTCTTAAATGAAAGGTAAAAACAAGTCCGTCTTCCGACTGATCTATAGATTCTGCCATTGCATTTTCAAGACATCCATCTTTTGATATTCTCATCAATCCTTCAAACATCATCCGAAGAATCACAGAACCATTGAAATCTCGAGCCTTACGAGGATCTAAACTGGCGGGTTCCGAACTCACACTTAAAGAGATTTTTTGCTGATGAGCCGCTTCTTTTCGAGAACAAGAAAAGAAAACCAAGCACAAAATAATACATACTTTAAAAATAGATGGTAGGGAGTCGATAAACCAATTCTCCAACCTTTCTCGACATAAAATCCTTTGCATTTTCTGTACAGCCCTTGATTTAATTCGCCATCCTGATTATACGCCAAAACAGGACTTAAAACAATGAAGCAAGAATCCTCAGACTTCTTTTTCAAGCGTCCCTCATTTTATTTTGGTTCCTCTCAGGAAATGGAAAATGAAATGCAGCAGGCAGAACTCGACGATTTTCTTTTCCCTTTTATGCTCAACCTTTCTTACGAACAAAAAAACCACCACCCAACAGGTCTTTATCTACATTGGATCGACTCCGAAAGCTCTTTTTCGGATGAAGGCTACCCGGAAGAAAGCTGAAGAATCAGCTCTCTGACGAGATTCAAAACGTCAAAAAATTGATTTTTCTTGAATTAATCTTAAAGCCAAACTTAAGATCTCCCTTCCTGTTATAGTCATTTAAGCTATCTTTGACAGTTTTCGCGCAGCCATAACCTATCAAGGATGATTTAAACAACTATATTCACTGAAAAGATTTCGCAATGATTTTTGAAAATTTTAGCGCGTCCAATCACCGAAAAAACCTATGGACGCGCCAAAATTTTAAAAAAGCACTCGAGTAATACCATTGATTTATGGTTGTTACTGAAATCATTAAAAAAGGAGAGTCAGATGAGTCAATTCACAAAAACAAAAAATTGGATGATTGCATCTCTAACGATGGCAATCTCTGCTTTCGCAAGCAACGATAAATGCTCTAAAAAAAGTTTCGAACACAATCGAGACATGACTCACCTCCAAATGATGCCGGCTTACAACGC
>CAYVDU010000309.1:0-1623 GCA_964450765.1 uncultured bacterium
GAGGCGCTAATGTCGGAAGATGTTCTGACTCTTTACGAGACGCCGGGGCAATCGTGGAAACAGCCTGATTTTCAAAGGCGTCTATTCTAGGGGTCAGCTCAAGAGGAGAGATTGGAAAAGGAGCGCTTGTTGGCTGGATATGTCTTACATCGTCGAGGTTTGTTCTGATTGCCATGTTATAAGCTCCATTGTTGTTTGATGAGATCGATTTGTTCGTTGAGGGGATCTTCTTTCTCTGTGCGTAATTTGGTTTCTTTCAATGCAAGGAATGCATCTTTGAGATTTTTGACCGATAAATAACACTCTGCGGCGTGGAAGTGAGGCATTGGATCTTTGGGAGTTAGCATAGCTGCAACAGCCCAAGCTCTTAAAGATTCTTCGTATTGGCCGGCCTGTTGCAAGCTGGCTCCCAAGGCAAACCAAAATCGAGAGACCATCGGATGATTTGTGCAGAGGATACGAAAGACTTCAATGGCTTCTTTGTAGTTGCCGCCCTCGTATTGGGAAAACCCATATGTATAAAAACGTTCCGTTTCTTCTTCATTCAGAGATTGAGAATCAACGGAAACGTTCATATTTTACCTTAACCTGGTCTCATGTTTTTTAAGATAGAGCGCATGAATTGCGTAAAATCGGAAATTATTTTCTTTCCGGAGTCATTCACGGACATCATATCTTGGATCATAGTTTGTATCTTCGTGAAGATTTGCTGCACTTGAGTGCGTGACTGATCGATACGAGCTCCGATTGTTGATTTGAGCTCTATCCACTCGTCTTTAGAAAGGGTTGTTTTCTTCTCATCGAGAAGATCGATTCCTTTTTCTCTTAAGTCAGCAAGAATTGCCTTTGTTTTTGCGTCGAACTCGATTTTATCGTCTTTGGAAAGAGCGCTAATCTGATGTGATAAATCGATGAGCTGATCAGTAATTGCTAATACTCGTCTTGTTGTTTCTTCGGTTTTTCGAAGAAGAGCAATCGATCTTTGCTGAAACTCTAAAACAAGGTGAGTGGCTTCACATGCAGGATTGGCTCCGGTTGTAATTTTTTTAGGGTCTAAGGATCTTGTTGTGGACGGATCTACAGTTTCTGTTGTCTGCATTGCTTTGTGCGCAATTCGCCCTACGATTTCATCCATAGGTTCTGAATTTGAAGAGACTACTGGACTGATGGCTTGAGATGGTGATATTGGATTGAGCGCTTGTGTTCCCATAAATAATCCTTGATTTGCCTTTACTTTCGTCTCACAGTTTAAGATAAATCTGAATTGAGGTCAATTGATATGAAAAAGAATTTTATACAGAAAAAAGATTGATGTGAGTTTATACCAAATATGATGTTTTTATATTTTTATTATATTGATTCTTTTTGAATGTTATTTTATAAATTAATTTATGATACGAAAGATTGCCGATCATAAATATCGACTCTATTCTAGAAGTAAAAATCCTAAGACCGGAAAGCGGAGAAATCTAGGAACGTTTAGGACTCGAGAGGCTGCTTTACAGCATGAACGTGAGATTCAATTTTTTAAATGTCGTGGTTATACCGAAGACAGTTGAAGAATCGGCTTTCTGACGAGATTCAAAGCTGTAAAATTTCCAAAAAGATCAAGGGTATTGTATT
>CAYVDU010000310.1:0-1589 GCA_964450765.1 uncultured bacterium
TGTAAACAACCCATGGAATCACTCGGAGGTGAAATTTCTAGAAGAGTTTTCATTTTTTGATTCCAAGCATCGGGAAGATTTGAGACGCTGAGAGTTCCTTCAATGAGTTCTTTTTCAATTTCAAATCGGAGAATCACGTGTAGACAATATGTGACTTCATCTGCCTCTACACGAATGAATGAAGGATTCACACGGTGAATGGCTTGGTAAAATCGATTCAATGGAATTTTTGCTAAATGAGGCAGTTGTTTTTGTAATAGAGGATAAAAGTATTTCCAAAAAGGAATGCCTCTACCAATAAAGGTTTCCCAAAGGCGAGATTGGCTTTCATGAATGGTCAAAGAAGTGGCTTCACAAAGAGGAGTTCCAAAGTACTCGGAAGGAAGACCTGTCTCATAAAGAGAATGGCCAGCTTCATGGAGGATTGAGAAAAGATTGCTGATAAAAGCATCAGGGATAAGACGTGTTGTGATGCGGCTATCTAAAGGGTGCAAAGCTAAAGAAAACGGGTGAGAGGAAAGATCAAGTCTTGAATGTTTTGGATCTAAAGGAAGTTTGGAAAGTAGTAAACGGCCGAGGGCCATTTGTGTGTCGTCGTCGATTGTTTTATGTAAAAAACGATCATCTGCAGATTGATGTTTTTGAATTTCTTTGACTAAAGGAATGATTGTTTTTTGTAGTTTTGTGAAAATGGATCCTACTTTGGCAGTCGACATACAAGGTTCGTAGGTTTCTAAAAGAGCATCATAAGGGTGATTTTCGAATCCTAAAATATCTGCTTTTTTACGACAAAGACGGATGATTTTATCAAGATATGGAGCAAATAGTTGGAAATTATTCTCTTTTTTTGCAACGCGCCAGACTTGCCCTGCTTCCGATGTGAGATGAGAAAAGGTTTTGACAAAATCAGAGGGGAGTTTGTGCATCCTCATAAAGTCTTTACGCCATTCGCGCAGCATGACTTTTTGGGGAGCTGAGAGTTTTTTTCCAAGAGCTGTTGGTTTTCCTGAGTTGATATGAATGAGTTTTGCCAAGTTTTGTTTGAATTTTTTAGATGTTTTGTGTTCGTGGATTAGATGAGCGATATTTGCAAGTTGCTCGCTTCGAGGAGAGATTCCTCCCTCAGGCATATACGTTTCGGCATCCCAATGTAGAAGGGTTTGTATGGATTGGTATGTATGAATTTGAGTGGAGAGCTGTTTGAGGTTTTCAAATTCCGTAGGAGATTTTTTCATAGAGACACCTATTTTCTTGGTTGACGATCTTCGTCCTGTTTTCTATGGCACAGAGTGAGATTGACTTAAAATATCTCTTTTCAAAAGATGTTCATTTTGTTAATTAGAAAATATGTTCCGCGGATTAATAAAGCAACTGAAAAAAGTTTCTTTTGGCTACTACACATTTGTTCTGTTTTTTTTCGCTCTTCTTTTTGCTTTTCGTCCTCATTATCAATCTATCGAGTTTATTGCAGCCTGGAAATTGCTTTTAACCATCACTTTCCTTTTTGCAGCTTTTCGAGACCCCCAGAAAATACAAAAAAAATCCATGCTCTTTTTATTTGCTATAGGATCATTGATTTTAGGGTGGAT
>CAYVDU010000311.1:0-1581 GCA_964450765.1 uncultured bacterium
GTCGCCGAACGGAATGGCGAAGCCGAGGGAGGTGTGATCGACCACCTTCTTGCCTCTTGCCATCACAACAACTCTTGGCACTCAAAGCGATCAAGAAGCTATTTCTGCAGAAGTCACTCAGAAAATGGGAATTCAGGTTGAAAATTTAACTCCTGAAGCAGCCACTAAATATGGCTATAATGCGGAAGTTGAAGGAGTATTAATCACCAAGGTAAAACAAGGGTCTCCAGCTGCAATAGCAGGACTTCGCCCCTCATTCATTATCACAGGAGTTGCTGTGAGCTTAAACAATCAAAAGAAAATCAGAAATATCAATGAATTTGAAGAGTCTTTAAAGGAACTCGGCGATCGAAAACACATTATCCTAATTGTAAGACATCAAAATTACCAGCGTTACTACACAGTAAAAATCAACTAAGCAACTTCATATTTATAATCAATAAATAGAGCAGAAGGGGGTCTCTCGACTCCCACTCTCTTGCACTGCCATATATATAGTGGTTTCAATGAAAAATTGCATAGTTTGGCAAGTGCGAAAGCTGCCGAATTTCAACGATCGCAAGTTGTATAGTATTAACTCAATACAATACAACTTGCGATCGTTGAAATTCGGCGCTTTGGCACAGCCAAACTATGCAATTTTTCATTGAAACCACTATAAGCTGATCCTTAAGTTTTTATTCACCAGAACCTGATAGAAACAAAGAACTTTCAACTGGAACGGGTATATATATACTAAAAAAGGTGAAAAACCGACTTTTTTCGGCGCAACCAAAATGTCAATTATTTTCAATCATTGGTATGATTTGCCGATAATTATCTTATAAGATATACGAAAGAAAGTTTAACAAATGTAACGACAGAGAACTTCTTACATTTTCATGTTTGGCATAAAATCAAACGGAGCATCTCATGGAAACTAAACAACCACGGCATCCCTGGCAAGCGAGAATCAGTGTTGGCCTTACAATGCTTGTACTTGCTTTTATTGGAATGATCAACACAGACATTGACAAAGGAGGAGGCTGGGATTATTGGAAATGGATAGTGCCTGTATATGCACTTCTTGCATTATGGCTCAGTTGGTACGTCAAAAGAGAAAAACAAACAATCAGTCCTATTACCATTGGACATGAATTATTACATTGGCTTGGGGTCATCGGCGCCATTTTCTTAATTTCTTATTTAGTGAACTTAGGAACTCTCAGCCGCTTTAATGCAGGGATTGTTCATATTATTATATTAAGCCTTGGAGTCTTCTTAGCAGGCATTTACATAGAACCGATCTTTCTTCTTATCGGACTATTATTAGGCTTTGTTGGTGTCCTCTCCGCCTTTCTAGCTCAATATATGTATACAATCATTATCCCGGTTTTCATTGGAGGCGCCCTGATCTTAGTACTTTCGGTTTGGATTTCTCACAAGCGTTTCCAACCAGAAGAAAAAGATTCAAAGTAGTATAAAAAAAACATCTAATATGCAAACAAAATCAAAAATTACTTTTTTCGCCCTTCTTCTTCTGATCATCTCCTCTGTTGACAGCAATCGAAATTTGCCGTCCGCCGCCATCTTTGGAAGCCA
>CAYVDU010000312.1:0-1564 GCA_964450765.1 uncultured bacterium
ATTCATTCCAATGATAGTTCTTCCGATTGCATCGACAAGAGCGGTTGTTCCTCTGGGTTGATATTGTTGTGTAAATGCGTCTGCGTCGACGGTTTGTAAATCAGAAAAATCATGGATGACTTCATATTCATGATCAAACTGAGCGAGGGTTAAAGATGCTTTCCCATCTTCTTTTTTTTGTGTGTTAATGAGATTTTTAACACTCCCTTTTGTATCTTCAGCCACTTGGTACATTGAGCCCGATCGGTCGACAAGCAAAGCAATTGCGGTATAATTTGATATCATTTACAGACCTCTTTGAATTTTTTTGGTGAGATTATACTGGTTTTGTTGTTTTTTTGTATTTGTTGGTTTCTGTAAAGTTATTTTTTTAATTATATTTTTGTGATGTGTATTAGTGGGGGCTATTTTCTTTGTTGAGGATCTTTGATGGACGTGGTGGTGTTGCTATGGATTTTAAAAAGAGTCCTGAAGTGATGTTGTTGATGAGCTCTTTGACTGAGATCAGACCTTCTTGAAAGGTTTTTTTTTGTGATTTTTCAAAAGATGCAAGATCGGGAAAGAAATGATGTGAGAGCTTTTTTTGCATTATCAGACATAAGTTGTGATTGAAAGCATATTCATCTTTGATCAGTTGATTGAATTGGTTAAATCCTTCCTTTGCTGTTGGATGTTTGACGGCTATTGCGATCATTTTACCGATTTCTTCGTAGGATTTTAGTTTTTGGAAATAGAGTTCATCAACCCATTCAGTTTTACTGTCTACGCCTTGCGAAAGCAGATGCGCTTCTTTCATGAAGCGAAATAGGAGTAAAGCTCCCGGATAGTGAGCAATGCGGTTTTCTGCAAGGGCAACCAAATCTTTCATTAGAGGACGAAAGTGAAAAGCTCCGTCATAGAAGAAGACTTTGTTTGAAGAAATTGCTTGAGATAAAGAAGAATCTTTCACGCCAACAAAATCGCGACTTAAATGCAGAAGAGTTAAAAAATCTTCTTCTTCGAGATCCTCAGGTGCTAAAATTCGAATGGTTTTGCCTTCTTTTTTGAATGTCTTTGTGTAAATTTGTCCGTGATAGTGAATTTGTATGCGTTTGATTCTTAACTGTTTTTCAAAGAATTTTTCTTTTGATTGGATGAGAGGGACGATCCATCCAATATCCGGAGTGCAAATATCAATATCTTGATGGAAGATAGATTCTAATTGAATCAGTGCATAGAGATAGATCTTGCCTCCTATTTCTGAAAAAAGATCAGCCAAATAAAAGTGATGGCTTGTTTGATAGTCTTCAATGTTTTTTGGACTTGGCGTAGTGGTGTTGAATAAGGATTGCAATACTTCTTGATTGCGAATTTGATGAAAATTGGCATCGCAAGGAGGGGTGGAAATGCAAATTCCATACTCTAGAAAGTGAAGTCCCATAGAGTAGTCTGCCTTTTCAGGCTGAATGAACGAAGATTCTAAGGCGCCGCTTTTGCCAATGAATAGAGTTTGAGGAGGATGCTTTGCTGTTTGGATGAGAGAAAGGAGCTGATCTATTTCGGCAAACAAGGAAGGAAAGAAAAG
>CAYVDU010000313.1:0-1563 GCA_964450765.1 uncultured bacterium
AACAATTTGATTTTTGGGTAGAGGAAAAATGAAGTTAAACGATGTTGCTCGTTTTGATAGAGGACAGGTCAAGGGCGATGCCTTCATTACAGACGAAGGATATATCAAAGCCAATGCCATAGTCACCCGCACCGGCGTTTTTCTCTATAAAAATCCAGACGGAACAATTCGCAAAGAATTGCGTCACCCAGACCAAGTTTTCAAAATCGATAGCCTAGACACAATGAAAATGATTCCTGTGACAAATGGGCATCCTCAAGAGCGTCTTGTCACGGCTGAAAATGCCAAACGTCTTGCCATTGGCTATACAGGGGAAACAATTACTCAAGACGGAGAATTCGTCCTTTCCAACTTACTGATCACAGATCTAGCCAGCGTCAAAGAAGTCACTGAAAGAAACCGCAGAGAGCTCTCTCTAGGGTATACCGTCGATCTCATTCCAGAAGAAGGAAGCTATGAGGGCCAGCCCTATAACTTTCGTCAAACCAATATCAAATACAACCACCTAAGCATTGTAGACAATGCCCGAGCGGGCAGCGAGGCCAGAATAGCATTAGATAGTTTCGATGCAGAAGAAATCTTAATAGAGGAGGCCAATATGGCTAAAAGGAAAGTCAAAATTGATGATGACGAGATTTTGATGGAGGACAACGTAGCTAATCAAGTTGAGCAGCTGCTTGCCCGCGTCGCAAATCTCGAGGCAGAAAGAAGCAGGATATCCGAAGAAAGAGATCGGTTATCAGCTGAATTAAACTCCATAAAAAATGGAGACGACGAAGAAGAGGAAAAAGAGGCCGACAAGGAAGAAGAAAAGGTAGAGAAGGAAGTGGGCTATATGTCTAAGGAAAACCCTTACGCAACCCATGAAACTCCTGTCAAAGCTCCCAATGGCGAGCGAGTCCCTCCAAAGCCTCAAGAGAAGGAAAATAGAGAGAATGACAAATACAACAACATGGACTCTGCATTTATCAGATCTCTCGTTAGGGAAAGGGTCAAGCTGCAAAAAGTTGCGGAGAGTGTCCTGGACTCTAAAACTTTGGCCAGAATCGATGATATGTCCGACTTGGAGATCAAGAAGGAAGTCATCAGAGCACGTCAAAAGAATGCAAACTTAGATGGAAAAACAGCGGTCTACATTCAAGCGAGATTCGATGCTCTGCTGGAAGATATGACTCCTGCCCCATCTCAGGTCATTGCTACTCCAGTCGAATACAGAAATAAACTCGATCACCAACCTGCCGATTCCTCAATGGCGCGTCAGGCAATGATCGACAAGATGAAAAATGGTTTCAAGCCAGGAGGTAAAGTACCATGCCACAACTAAGCTATCCCTTTTTAATGGATGTCGGAAGCGTAGGTCTTTTAGCCGATTCCGGCTTTAGAAACGTCCTTTCTCCGATCGCATTCGAGAATTTTAACGTAGGTCTAGGTCTTGCGAAAGTAATCGGTCAAGATTACGTCGTTCGCCTTCCTCAGTCTAACCTATCGACTACCGTAATGTTCGCTGACATTTTTTAAGTAAAGTTTATCTTGGTCATTTTGTATGGAGTGTTCTTATTGTGT
>CAYVDU010000314.1:0-1532 GCA_964450765.1 uncultured bacterium
CAACGTCTACCGCGCTTCTTAGATGTTTTTTCTTTTTTCACCTGAAAATCGACTTCAGCATCTTCAAACCAATCGACACTAAGCTGATACACCATCTTCCCTTGACGCAGGACAAATTCATCATGGCCTGATGTGACCACCCAAATATAGCCGCCAAGAAAAATCAACATCCAAAGAAGTTTACGCATACTAAACCACAAATAACATCAGTTATAATTAATACAAAAACTAAAAAATTAAATAACAGGATCATATTTGGTATAATATTACACATTTTGCGTTTTGGGAAATTTGGCCGCTTTCAATCTCAACTAAAAACGGGTTCTTGAATCATTTTCGATATACAGATAACCTTCTCCCCAACTCTTCCATAAAATGGCATACAACCATCATGATTCTTTGTAATTTTCAACATCTTCGACCTCCCTTTGAAACTGAGCAAGAAGAAACACTCAACTGGCTCGTGGAAGCGCACGTACAATCTGAGTTACAAAAAACAAATCAAGACCCCAATTTTTCCAAGGCCGCTCTCAAAGAAAAACTATGGCAAGTGGGATGCAAGCCAACGCATATTGCCAAAAGGGGACATATCATTGCTGACTATTTGCACACTGAGTGGAATCGAATGGATCTTTACCAACTGAATCCTGCCTCTCCTTGCGGGAAAGACCTCTCTACACGCTCATCTCTGTATGATCAATATGTCAGTGCTATTTTTGAAGAATACTATCCCCCATCATCTTTAGCCCCGGACGATCTCATCCACGTAAGCTGCACCGGTTACGTATCTCCTAGCGGCGCTCAAAAAATTGTCTCTCAAAGAAATTGGGGCCATCAAACAACTGTAACCCATGCCTACCACATGGGATGTTATGCAGCGATCCCCGCCATTCGAATGGCTACCGGCTTCCTTGCTGCCGATCTAAAAAAATCAAGAATCGACATTGTACATACCGAACTTTGCAGTTTACATACCAACCCTTCCAACCACCGCCCCGATCAGCTCGTTTCCCAAAGCCTTTTTGCAGATGGTTTTATCAAATACTCTCTCCTAAGACAAAGCGATGCTCCTCATTATCAAATTAAAGCCACGCTCGAAGAAATCATTCCAAACTCTCAAGACGCAATGACATGGAGCGTTGTCCACTGGGGATTTGAAATGACGTTGGATAAAAAAGTTCCAGTTCTTATTTCTCAGGCTCTTTTAGGATTTTTAGAAAGGCTCATCGCCAAAACACCCTTTTCCTTCCATGAAATGATTTCAAAAGCTCTTTTTGCAATCCATCCGGGAGGACCTAAAATCCTAAAATACATTCAAGATCTTCTCAAACTATCCGATGAACAGATCTTCCATAGCGTCCACATTTTAAAAAACTACGGGAATATGTCTTCTGCAACGATTCCTCACATTTGGCAAGCGATCTTAGACGATCCAAACGTGCCAAACCATACTCCGATCATCAGCCTTGCTTTTGGTCCGGGACTCAGCATCACAAGCACCATCATTAGAAAAACATGTGGATCTTAAGCCT
>CAYVDU010000315.1:0-1518 GCA_964450765.1 uncultured bacterium
GCTGCTTCTATTTTGATATTGTCTGCAAAAGCTCTTTGAGAAACTTTTAATGTTGTCCATTCGGGACTATCAATCGATCTGCTGATGGCGATGTTTTTTGTAAGAAAAATGTTTTCCTCAAGTTGCCAATCTTCCTTGTGATCGAAGTTTAGCTCTGCCATGAGCGTCCATTCAGGGCGTCCCTCAATGTATTTCTTGAGATCTAAAATAAGATCTTCCAAGGTTTGGTAGCGCTCTTCTGTTTTTTGATGCAAACATTTTTTGGCAATCGCAGAGAGCTGATGAGGGATATCTCTATGGGGGGCCATTTCTATGGGATCAATGAGCTCTTCTACTTTTAATTGTTTGCGAGCCGAAGAGACGCTTTTTCTTTGAAAAGGAATTTGGAGCGTTAAGATTTGATATAAGATCACTCCTAAGGCATAGATATCTGTTTGAATGGAGGCTGGTTTTCCTTTAAGCAATTCCGGGGCCATGTAGGGTAGTGTCCCCATGATTTTCCCAGCGCGTGTTAGAGAGGGATTGTTTGATGGGATGTCGAGATTCTCGTCTTTTTCTACTTGGTTAATGATGGCAGCAAGACCCCAGTCAAGGATCATGACCTCTCCATACTTTCCAATGACAATGTTTTCTGGTTTTAAGTCTCTATGCAAGATGCCATTGGCATGCGCATAGGCGCAGGCTTCGCAGATTTGTAAAAAGATGCGAGATAATCCGGGGATGGATCTTCCAAGATAGGCAATCAGCTTGCCTTGTTTTTCAAGTTCTCTTGCTTTTGAAATTAAGAGGCGTAGCGTTTCTCCTTCGACAAAAGACATTGTATAATACACATCAGGAGGAGAGTCGTGGATGGCAAAGATGGGAACAATCGATGGATGCGTAAGCCTACCTGCCACTTTGGCCTCTCTTAAGAATCTTTCGCGCATGATGGGCTTTTCTTGCATTTCAGGCCGGATTCTTTTGATGGCCACCTTGCGATCAAAGATTGGATCATGAGCAAGAAATACCTCCCCCATTCCGCCTTTGCCAATCCCTTGGAGGATTGCATAGGGTCCGATTGTTTTTGGTATCTCTGTTTTTTCTTTTTCCATCTGAGAAACCTATTGCATAATCTGAGAATTGTCGCAAGAGAAATCGTGGAAGAAGAGATGGTGGGAGGTTGTATTCGAGTGTAGGTGTATGCAGCGGGAAAAGATCAACGAGAGGCAAAGATACGCAGAAAAGAAAAAAGAAGAAGGAAAAGAAATTTACTTCGTTTGCTGGAGTGAAGGAGTGTCTAAGTTGTTTGTAATTAATGATTTTTGGATTGATTTCTATGGCGAAATTAGTTTAATTCTATGAGTTGATGAGTTGTAGATTCTTGATCTATAACTCATTTTGAAGCTGAAATTCTTGATAGGGAAAGTTTGCAGTCATCGGTTAAAAGACATTTGAATTACAAACTGATCTGAAAAAACAATATTAACCTGAGTTTTGGATTTATCTCCTTGTAAATGAAAACCTTTTCGCGAAATCTTT
>CAYVDU010000316.1:0-1515 GCA_964450765.1 uncultured bacterium
CAAGAGCCTGAGTTAATACTATACAACTTGCGATCGTTGAAATTCGGCAGCTTTCACGCAGCTCAAATATGACTTTATTTTCTACGAATGGTATAAGCATGATCGCAAGCGGCAGGATAAGTAATTTATCTTTCTTATCCTGCCGCTTGCGATCATGCATACCCTGGTTTTGTCTGAACTTCTTTATCTTTCTTCAACATGAGACCAAGCCGGAAAACGTTTTTGTTCTAATCCTGCAGCGAGCAAAGCAGGCTCCCTATCTTCGATATGAACACGATACAACTCGCAACTATCGCCATCTTCTGTATTGTACACAAGATGCACATGGTCAGGAGCCCACGCAGGATTTTCCTTATTACCAGGACCCGAAGTGATCGCACGCTCTTCATCTGTTTCAAAATCGTATACCCATATTTGACGAATGCCATCTACTTTTGCACTATAGGCAATCTTTTTTCCGTCCAAAGACCACGCCGGCGAAGTATTTTCTCTATTTTTTTTCGTCAAAAGACGAGGCTGCGATTTTTTAGTTCCTTTAGAATCTAAGATATTCATCACATAAATTCTCGGAGGACCGTCTCGATCAGATACAAACGCAATCTCTTTACCATCAGGACTGAACGTAGGAGATGCTTGCGTTGCCCTTGGGGCTGAATACAACTGCCTCGGACGCGCTATCGCCTTCCCCTGCGCATTAATCGGCTGCACAAATAAATCTGGACGCCCGGCAATATCCGTGATAAATGCCATTAAATTCCCTTTTATATTCATCGCAGGGAGCAACTGATTTCCTCGTAAAGAGAGAACTAATTCCTTCTCTTTTCCTTCTAAAGAAGAGGAATAAATTTTAGATTGTCCACCTTCAAAAGAAACATAATAAAAGAGGTTGCGAAGCCCCATTGAAGCAGGAAAAAAATTGGGAGAAACGCAATATCCTTGATTTGCAATGACTGAACGGGCATTGGCTCCATCCGCATCACAAACCCAAATTTCTGACGCCCAAACATCATCTACCTTATAACGTTTAGAATACAAAATATTTAAAGAAGAAATCCCCTTAACCCCAAAAAGATCCCATTGAATAGCGTCTGCAATTCTATGAATGAACCTACGATCTTCGTCTAATTTCCCAACAATTGCAATATCTGGATATTTTTTAGCAGACCCTCTCATCACGTCAAACACAATGACCTGCAATCGATGCTCAACCGCCTGCACAGCCACAACATAAGAAGCTTTCCTCTGTTTCCAGTCTTTTACATCAAAATGAGAACGAATATCCCCCCAAAAAACAGAATCTTCCCACGCAAGATTCGTAGGCATCACGGACACAAATCCGCTATGATGCAAATCAAAATGAAACACCTCTCTTAACTCTTCAAAATAACGCCAATCGTATTCTGAAGATGGCAAATGAAGATGCGTTAAATAAACAAAAGGTTTTTCACGCTTTGTTTTTAAAGCGACTTCTAATTCATAAGCATCGCCCACACAAAAAACAAACAAGATACACTT
>CAYVDU010000317.1:0-1508 GCA_964450765.1 uncultured bacterium
AATTAGACGCTTTGGCGCTGCCAAAATGTGTAATTTTAAATTCAATCGACTATAATGACCAGCTTTGGCGTGAGCGTCCCACATCCTTTGAAAATCCTTCCATTCCTCCGCTTCGAGATCGAAGCCAGCCAATTCTTTTGCCTTCTCCAATGAGCACTCTTGAATCTTTTCATTCATTTTGAGGATAATGTCGGTCTCGATTCTTTCATCATAAAGACTAACTCCAGTGAGTGGTTCTATGATGTTATCATATCCTTTGCCTCTAAAAGAAGTATTTCCTTTGTTAGAAAAGGGCCCATAACATACGCGAAAGTCACCGTCTATATGACCGGGAGTCTCCTCATCACTTTGCCAGAAATTTTCTAATCCCAGGCTCTCTCTTATGTGGCTTTTTAGTTAACTATTTCAAGTTGATTGATTCACAGATTTTGTGGATGATTCCAACCCAGTTTTTTTTCTTTTCTTCACGAAAAAATAGCCCATCGTGATGAATGTAGCAACACTCCACACAAACACGTTCGGAAACCCAAAATATGAATGAGAAGGTTGAGCCAAAAAGCCAAAACGAGATCCTGGAGGAGAAAAAAGAAAACTCACTCCCCCTTTTAAATTATCTTGAGGAACAAAACCAAACTGACGGCTATCCGCACTCATTGCATGGTTATCCCCTAATGCCAAATACATTTTCTCAGGAATTTTGAGTCCGTATTTTCGAACAAATTCAACATCCAAATTCCCTTCTTTTGTCAATGGAGCTCCCGCATCTATAAAAGGAAAATACGGATGTATAATGGTCGATATTTTCTGTTTTTGCAATTCACGCTGAGCAAAATCTTGGAGCAAGGGATCCTGTTTCATCACAATCGGAGCGCCCATTAAATACAGATTTCCATCTCTAAAATAAGAGTACCGAGAAGGTAAAGCTCGGCTATTTTTAGAAGGCTCGTAATACGTAAAGAATTCGATCCCTAAGTTATAAAGAGTCTGAACATTTTGTGGATCATTCGCATACAAAGGATGCGTCAAAGGAACTTCTTTAGTAACCCCCGCCAAATAAACTTTGGCCACTTTTCCATCTTGAATTTCATAAGTACCGTCCGGCACATTCGCAAGTTTTGGCAAATACCGTGAATAATACGGATCTTTTCCATCAAATCCATAACGATACGCTGTCCCATTTTCCACAATGAAACGGCAAGTCGTTATATGAGACAAAATACGATCTAAATGCTCTTGCTGAAGAGGAAGTAAAGACACGCTAAACCCAAGATCCGGTCGCGTACGATTCATTTCATCACGAATGACCTTGGCTTCTTTCAAGCTGGGATGATGCGTTAGCTCAAGATATAAAACCCCTTTTGGCAAAGAACTCAAAGCGCCTGGATGAATTTGCTCTAATTGATCAGAATTCAAAAGACGCGCCATAGCATAATTTTTAAATCCCCATAAATCACTATACTCATCAACTGCAAAAGATCCCTTATCTCTCACTATTTCGCCTTGAATAA
>CAYVDU010000318.1:0-1502 GCA_964450765.1 uncultured bacterium
CGAATGAATGAATACGACATCCATCCAAAAGGGAATGTGAGCGTTCGGATGATGCAGTAATAGAGGTATTCTTTATTCACAAGATTGGATGATTTTTGTGAGTTGTTTGGAAAAATCCAGATGAGCGATGCTTTCTCGGATTGCTTTTGCTTTTTCGGGTGTTTTTGGTCTTTTTAGACTTTCTTCTAAAGAAGCAATGATAGAGTCTACGTTAAATAGATGATCAATGATAATGCCATTTTCATCGTTTAGGATTTCATGGCCGCCATTATACTTTGATGAAACAACAGATAAACCCATTGCAAGAGCTTCGACGGTTACATTAGCAAAGGGATCGTAAAAAGAGGGGATGATTAAGCAATCTGCCATTTGGTAAAAAGTAGAGATGTCTTCTTGATGGCCAAAGAAGAGTACTTTATTTTGAAGGCCTAATTGCCTTGCTTGTTTTTGATAGAAAGAGAGATCGCTGTCTTTGCCTACAACAGAGAGTTGAAAGTTTTTTGTGGAGATTTTGGAAAGAGCCTGTAGAAGATGAAAAAGGCCTTTTCTTAAATATCCATTTCCAATGAAAAGCCATTGAAATGCGTCCGGATTTAAGTGGAACTTTTGCTGAGCTTTTTTTCTTTTTTGGAATGTTTCATGAAAAGTCTTTTCCATTTCCTGCCATTCTACCCCATTATGGATTACTTCAATTTTATGGGAGGCAATGTTGTAGTGTTCGAGAAGCTGGTTTTTGACCATAAATGAGTTTGCAAAGAGTTTTTTAAGAAGCGGATTTTCAAAGGCGGCTTTTTCTAATTCAAGAATTTTTCGATGCATGGGATTTATCTGGCAAAGGACGTATTTAAACAACCCCTCGATTTGTTTCCTGCTTTGTAAATAAGAAATATGAACGCCATTGCCCGCTCGAATATGGGTTTGAAAGCGGTTTCGATCCATTCCAAAAACAAGATCTGCCTTTGTTTTTTTTAGCCAATTTTGGACATGATGATCAAATTGCTCGAGGCGCCAAGAGGGGGGCCATTTGCATGTTTTTATGGGGTGAAAGGAAATGGAAGGGCAGGAAGATTCTTGAGGATGGGTTGTCAGAATGCTGACAGTTGCTCCTTGATTTGCGAACGCAAGTGCAATACGAGATGCGTACTTTTCAAGCCCTCCGGAGCGTCCTGAATTTGATTTGAGTAAAACAACATGTTTTTTATCGGGCATTTTCAGGAACAACGGAAATCGTATTGGCCTGTAGCTCGATACGAAGGTTTAATTTTTGGTGATTTGCTGTATAAAATCGAAATCGATTCATATAGCTACGAAAACGATTTCGTAAATATTCTTCTCTCATGTGAGGTGGAATATCGGGCGATTCATCATTGGAATTTGCGAGAACTCTAGCGACATAACGATTTTCCAATTCATGTGGATATACGAATTGGGGACTCCATAAAAGCATTTCTCTTTCCGTTTTTGGACAGGCTATGACAACAATTTGAATCATGTCTTTGACA